>NZ_JALPKP010000069.1:0-25345 GCF_051383635.1 Geodermatophilus sp. CPCC 205506
TGTAGAAGGCGGTCGCGCGCTCGACGCTCTCGACCGGGCAGGTGATGAAGAGGCTCATGCGGTCCACACTTGCAAAATGCAAGTGTGACGTCAAGTCCCGGCCGCGCACTCAAAGTTGGACCGTGTTCATCGAGAGCTTTCGTTTCCGGCCAGGTGAGTCTTGAACGGTGACGCGGCAGGAGATCTCTGACGATGTGTGGTCCGTGATGGAACCGCTGATGCCAACGGTGACCGGGCGTTCGCGGCCGTGGACGGATCACCGGCTCGCTGTCGAAGGCATGGCGTGGAGGTTCCGCACTGGGGCGCCGTGGCGGGACGTGCCGGACCGGTTCGGGAAGTGGAACTCGATCCACAAGCGGTTCAACCGTTGGGCCGAGGACGGCACCTGGGGGAAGCTGTTGGCCGAGGTGCAGACGCAGGCAGACGCCGCCGGGAAGATCGACTGAGTCGTGTCCATCGACTCCACGATCGCGCGTGTGCATCAGCACGGCGCGACCCTCTCGCGGGACACAGGGGGCTCTGCCGAATCACGAGAATCCATGGCTCGAGCCGCCTGATCATGGGATCGGCCGCTCCCGCGGCGGGCTGACGACCAAGCTGCACCTGGTCTGCGACGGGCGCGGCAGACCGTTGGGGATGATGATCACCGGCGGGAACATCGACGACACCACGATGATGACCGCCGTGCTCGAGGACATCCGCGTGCCCCGCGCCGGGAAGGGTCGGCCGCGCACCCGCCCCGACCGAGTCCTGGCCGACAAGGGGTACCCGTCCAGAGCGAACCGAGCCTGGCTTCGCGAACGAGGCATCGCGGCGACGATCCCTGAGCGGAACGACCAGATCGCGCACCGCCGAAAAAAGCCGGGCAGGCCGATCGACTTCGGCGACCAGCAGCAGGAACGCTACAAGGGCCGCAATGTCGTCGAGCGCTGCTTCAACCGGCTCAAGCAGTGGCGCGGAATCGCGATGCGCTCCGACAAGCTCCTCCGCAGCTACCGCGCCGCCGTCAGCCTTGCCGCCACCCTGATCTGGATCAAATCAAACTCGATCTACACGGCCTAGCTAGCGCCGGTCACGATGGTGGCGCGCGTGCTGCGGCGACTGGTCCGCTTGTCTGGCATCTCTGAGACCTGACCGGGACGGCGGCTCAGCAGGTGATCGAGCCTGACCGCTGGGACTCGGTGCTGGTCCAGCCGTAGCTGGTGGACGTGGTGACCGTGAACGTGTACGTGGTCGGGGCGCCCTCTCGCTTGTCTGTGGTCACCGTCGAGGACGTGGAGCCGGCGGCGCTACTGGCGAAGGTGTAGACGCGCCCGTCGTCCCGGTAGTCCTTGATCTGGTAACCGCTGATCCGGACCGAGGTGCTGGGCTGCCAGGCCACGGTCACGTCCATCCAACGGGAGTTGGAGCAGCCGGCCCTCGTCGCCGTGACACCGGTCGGCGTCGCGATCGTGTCGGTGGTGATCAAGACGCTCCCGGTCGGCGCGCTGTCCATGAATGCCGCCGACGCCGCTACCGAGCTGCCGAGCACGATGACTCAGGCGAGGAACAGCACGGTGACGGTGCGGCGAGCGGTGGTCATCGATCCTCCTCTCCTGGCGACGGCTCGGACGCAGACGCGCTGGACGGTCGTGAACCATGGCCGCCACGTCGGCTGCGTGCTGCGCGAAGCGGGTCTGCGGTCCCGCGCCGGCATCGCCGCCGAGTTCCGCACGAATGGGCGGCAACGAGGGGGAGGCCGGGAAGGCATCCACGCCACGCCCGCCTCGCGTGAGGGAGCCGGCGCCAGGGCCTCCCGGCCGGGCGGCTCCGCTGGGGCCGCCGTCGTGCCGATGGGCCCAGCGTGTAGCGCGATGATCAAGTACGGAGACCTCGGAGCGAACGTGTGGGCGCCGACGCCGCACCGACCGCTCGGCGTGCTGCGGACGCCGCACCGCACCGATGTCGTCTGGCGTCAACTCGAGACGCCGCCATCGTAGTGTTCGGAACTACTCTTGTGGCGCCCGTCACAACGAGCGTAGTGTTGCCGCCGTGGGTAGTCGCCGCGAGGAACTCCTCGACGCCGCGATCTCCGTGCTCGGCCGGTCCGGGATGCACGGCCTGACCCACCGCGCGGTGGACGCCGCCGCGGGCCGGCCGCCCGGGTCCACTTCCAACCACTTCCGCACCCGCGATGCCCTGCTCTACGCGGTGGTGGAGCGGTTCGCCGCCCGGGAGCGGGCCAACTGGGAGACTCTCGCGACGACGATGTACCCCGTCACGCCGGAGGAGTTCGCCCGAGCGATGGCGGTGTTCGCGCAGGCGGCGACCGGGCCGCACCGGACACTGACCCTGGCCCGGTACGCCATCCTGGTGGAGGCCGGCATCCACCCGTCACTGCGCGCACAGTTGTTGGCGACCGGTGCCCGGGTCAACGCGTGGTTCATGAACTGGCTGCGCATCGCCGGCTCCACCGATCCCGAGCGCGACGCGCCGATGATCATGAATCACTGGACCGGGATCGTCCTTCACGAACTGGCCATCCCCGACCCGGCGTTCGACCCGTACCCGCAGATCGCAGCGCTGGTCAATGCCGTCGTCCGCCCACGTTCTGCGGAGATCCAGTCATGACCCACGGTCAGCCATCCCGCTCAGCCGTCACGGACTCCGACCAGGTCTGGCAGGTCATCGACGCGCAGCGCCGCAGTCTGGCCGACCTGCTCGACGACCTGTCCGGCGAGCAGTGGCGGCGACCGTCGCTGTGCACGGGCTGGACGGTGCGGGACGTCGCCGCGCACCTGACCCTGCAACAGCTCGGGTTCCGCGACCTGCTGGCGACGATGGCCCAGTGGCGCGGCAGCATGGACCGCACCATCCAGCACATCGCCTGCCGGCGCGCTGCCGCCGTGCCGACCGAGCAGATCGTCGCCGAGATCCGCGGCATGGTCGGCTCGCGGCGCCACACCCTGGGCGTCACCCACCTGGAGACGCTCATCGACATCCTCGTCCACGCTCAGGACATCGCCATCCCCCTCGGCCGCCGCCACGACATGCCTCCGCAGGCCGCGGCGGTCGCCGCGAACCGGGTGCTGTCCATGCGCTGGCCGCCGCCGCCTCCCGTCACCCGCAGGGTGGCCGGGTTCCGGCTGACCGCCACCGACACGTCCTGGTCCGCGGGTGAGGGCCCGCAGGTCCTCGGCCCCATGGCCGCGCTTCTCCTGGTGTGCACCGGTCGCATCGCCGCCCTGCCCCAGCTGAGCGGTCCCGGCGCCGCCGCCCTCGCCGCCCGCTTCTCGGCGCCCCCGCCTACACAGCCCCCGGCGACTCCCGCACCCGGGCCGCGATCCGCTCGGGCATCCCGTTCTCCGCACTGACCGGCGCCGTCGATCGCGCACGGTCTCTTCCCTGACCCTGGCGACGAGGTCCTGACCTCGGCGAAGAGGAGGCGGTCATGACCGAGGCGACCATCGCGGCGGCGTTCCAGCGTCGGTGCGGCGAGTTCGACCCGGATCCAGGTCTCGCCCGCCTGCGGGAGCAGGCGGGGATCGCGCGCGTGAGCACGCCGTTCGGCTGTGACGCCTGGTTGGTGATGCGGCACGCGGACGTCCGGCGGGTGCTGTCCGATGCTCAGCGGTTCAGCATGGGGCTCCCGCCGGACTTCTCCCGCCGCCTCGCCGACGAGGACATCAGCGACGAGGACGTCTACCGGGAGCGCGCCGGCGACCTGCTCTCCCACGACCCGCCCGAGCACACCCGGCTGCGCAAGATGCTCAGTCCTGCGTTCACGGTGCACCAGGTGCGCCGGCTGCAGCCGTGGATCGCGCACATCGTCGAGAACCACCTGGACGCGATGGATCGCGCCGGGCCTCCCACGGACCTGGTGCAGGCCTTCGCCCTGCCGATCCCGTCACTGGTGATCTGCGAACTCCTCGGAGTGCCCGACCAGGACCGGGCCCACTTCCAGCGGCTCACGAGGCGTCCGCTCGACCTGACGCTGTCTCCGAAGGAGCGGACGGCGTCCTTCCGTCAGGTCCGCGATTACATGGCCGGCCTGGCGACCCGCGCCCGCACTGACCCGGGCGGGCGGATGCTGGCCGCGCTGGCCCGCGAGCACGGGGACGAGCTCACCACCGATGAACTGGCCGCCATCAGTCACCTGATGCTCCTCGCCGGCTTCGAGACCACCACCAGCATGCTCGCCCTGGGCACGCTGGCCCTGCTCCGCCATCCCGACCAGCTGCGGGTCATGCGGGATCGGCCCGAACACGTCGACGCCGGCGTCGAGGAACTCCTGCGCTGGCTCAGCATCGTCAACAACACCACAGTGCGCATCACCACCGAGCCCGTGGAGATCGCCGGCCAGTGGATCGACGCGGGGGAGATGGTGCTGCCGTGCCCACCCGCCGCCAATCGTGATCCGAGGCTGGTGCCCGATCCCGACGTCCTCGACCTGACCCGCGGCGCCGTCGGGCACGTCGCCTTCGGTCACGGGGTCCACCACTGTCTCGGTGCGCCGCTGGCCAGAGCGGAGATGCGGATCGCCTTCCCGGCCCTGCTGCGCCGATTCCCCGGGCTGCGGTTGGCCCACCCACCCGCCGAGGTGCAGCTACGGGCCCCCGGCATCATCCACGGCGTGACCAGGCTGCCGGTGGCGTGGTGACCGAGACGCGGGGGATGGGCCGGTAGCTGACTGCGCTTCCTCGCCGGCCGCTCTGGCAAGCCGGGCCGCCGATGCCGCCGACGGCGGGGGGCGCTGCGGACGAGCCGGCCCGGTCAGCGGCTCCCGCTCACAGACAAGAGCGCACATGCCGACGGTCCGGCAGCACCGGAACCAGCAGGCGGGGTTCCCCTCCCGCTCGGTGGACGTCGCCGCCCCTCGCGACCCACCCGAGGCCGGGTTGATCTCAACCTCGGGGAGTTTCTCCCGCGAACAAGGCCCGGGTCACGGCCGTCCGGCGGACCAGCAGGTCGTAACAGGCAAGCGTGACCACCACGGAGGCGGCGCAGATGATCACGTACTTGGCCACCGGCCCGAGGTCCCAGGAGACGACGAAGAAGGCCACCACCACGACGACCGGCTGGTGGAGCACATACCACGGGAGTACGGCCTTTCCGACGTACCCGGTCGCCTTCAGCCGCTTCGAGCTGGAGGTTGCCGGCCCGCCGACGCCGATGTCGCGAGGGCGCTGGGCGAGTGCACCGGCGATCGCCAGTGTGGCGCACCATCCGGCGACCCCGAACGCGGCTCGTCCGGCGAGGCTGGTCCAGTTCCGGTCGAGCAAGGGATCGGCGCCCGGCGCGGTGACGAGCACCAGAATCGCGGCACTGAGGAGGAAGGCGGCGCAGGCGACCAGCCCGGCCAGGCGGGCATCCCGGCGGATGGCGTCTCGGAGGCGGCCATCGGCCGCCACCAGCACGCCGGCGACGAAGAACATCAGGTAGGCGAGGGGGTTCCAGGCTGCGATCCCCTCGTCGAGGCCCAGCACCGCCGTCACCGCTGCCATGATCACCGCAGGGATCAGCGTCGTTGCCGGCGTTCCGGCCGCGGTCGCCAGCCACTGAGCCGCTCTCCGGCCGCGGTCGGCGCCGAGCCACCACAGCAGCGGCAGGATCAGCCCCGAGTAGACCAGCAGGAGGACCAGGAACCACAGGTGGCCGGTCTCGAAGTACCGGCCGTCGGGGGCGGGTTGAAGGGCGAAGGGAAACTCCGACCAGTCCCACCGCACCCGGAAGAAGCCGGGGTAGAAGACCGCGTAGGACTCGGCGTAGGACGGGTCGGCGCGCAACCGGAGCCAGACGGGGAGCGGAACGAGCAGCACGGTCCCGGCCACGAGGGGGAGCAGGAGCCGGCGCAGGCGCCGGTGCAGGTAGCCGCGCGTTCCCCAGCGGGTCCACGAGTGCCACGCGCCCACGCCCGCGGCCAGGAAGAGGAGCGGCATGGCCCACAGCACGACCGGCGCGGCGAACGGGGTGAGGTCAGCAGTGCGGTCGTTCTTGACGTAGAAGTCGTCGGCCGTGTCGAAGACCAGTGCCGCGTGAAAGAAGATGAGGCCAGCCACGACGGCGGCCCGCGCCACGTCCAGCATCGGCCAGCGATCGAGTTCCTCGGAGGATCGAGCTCCGGCCGCCGTCATCGAGCCTCCGCCCACTCGCGCAGTCGGTGGACGCACGCTCTCACCAGTGGACGCCGCCGGGAAGGGGAACCGAACGACTGCTCGAGAACCGCTCCACGACGCTCCACGACGGTGCTCGTCGAGCACAACGGACATGAGTGGGGGGAGCCCGCGGGGCCTGCGGGTGCAACGACGTCCGCCCCCGGCGAGCGGACGTCGAGTTCGTCGCCGAGTACGACTGAGGCGTGTCTGACGGATCGTGGCGGTCAGGAGCGGCACGCGTCGGGCAATGCGACAGCATCGAATGGTGGTCTCCGATGAGGCGTGGGCCTGGATTGAGCCGTTGCTGCCGGTATCGTCCGGTCGGCGTGGCGGGCGGTGGCGCGGTCACCGGCAGGTGAACGAGGCGATCGCCTGGAAGTACCGCACCGGCTCACGGGGGCAGGAAGAGCCCGAGCAGTTCGGGCCGTGGCAGACCGCCTACGAGCGCGCTGGCACGTGCACCGGAGGCTCGGGGCTGGTCCTCCGGATCGCGTCGGTGGGTGGAGGATGACCGGCTGCACGTCCCGGAGCCTGGGGCGTCACCGATGCGACGGCGCCAGGGGGGCCTCATGCTCGTCGTTCATGTACACGTGCGGGTCAGGCCGGAGGACCTCGAGGCGTTCCTGGAGGAGACCCGGCACAACGCGTCGGCCTCCCTGCAGGAGTCCGGCGTCCGCCGCTTCGACGTGTTGCACGACGAGGCCGACGCCGCGCACGTGGTCCTCAACGAAGTGTACGTAGGCCAGTCCGCGGCCGACGCGCACAAGCAGACGGCGCACTACGCCCGCTGGCGCGACGCGGTCGCCGGGATGATGGCCGAGCCACGCACCTCGACGCGCTTCACCGCTGTCTTTCCTGGAGACGACGGCTGGTGAGCACCTTCGACCTGGCCGTACCGCGGCGGGTGCTGTTCGGCTCGGGCCGCGCCGACGAGCTCCCCGGGCTGCTTCTCGGCCTGGGGCAGAGAGTGCTGCTGTGCACGGGGGCGAACCCGGCACGTCACCGCCACCTGCTGGGCGATGTCGACCCGGTCGCCGTGGTCACCGTCCCGCACGAGCCTACGGTCGGCGACGTCCGTGTCGCGACCGGCGAGGCGCGCAGCGCCGACGCCGACGTGGTCGTCGCGATCGGTGGGGGCAGCGTGCTGGATCTGGGCAAGGCGGTCGCGGTGCTGCTCGGCAACGGCACCGATCCGGTCGACCATCTGGAGGTCGTCGGCCGCGGGATGCCCGTCGAGCGCCCCGGCGTGCCGTACGTCGCGGTGCCCACCACGGCGGGCACCGGTGCCGAGGCGACCGCCAACGCCGTGCTCAGCTCGCCGGAACACGGCCTCAAGGCGAGCATCCGCAGCCCACATCTGCTGGCTGCGGTCGCCCTGGTGGACCCGCTGCTCACGCTCACCTGCTCGCCGCCGGTGACGGCCAGCAGCGGGCTCGATGCGCTGACCCAGTGCCTGGAACCCTACGTCTCACCGCGGGGCAGCCCGGCGACCGACGCCATCGCGGCCGAGGGGCTGCGGCGCGGTGCCCGGGCACTGCGACCCGCCTACGACCACGGTGAGGACCGCGAGGCCCGGGTGGAGATGGCGCTGTGCAGCCTCTTCGGCGGCATCGCGCTGGCCAACGCCAAGCTGGGGGCGGTGCACGGCGTCGCGGGCGTCGTCGGCGGCATGGTGGACGCACCCCACGGCGCGGTCTGCGCCGCCCTCCTGGCACCGGTGGTCGAGGCGAACCTGCGAGCGCTGCGCGCGCGTGAGCCGGGTTCGGCCGGGCTGCGCCGCTACGCGGAGGTCGCCCGACTGCTGACCGGACGAGACGACGCCACCGTCGAGGACGCCGTGACCTGGCTGCACGAAACCGTCTCCGCGCTGGACGTGCCGCCCCTGGCGGCCGTGGGCCTGCGGCCGGCGCAGCACGCCGAAGTCGCCGAGAAGGCTGCGCGCTCCAGCAGCATGCAGGGCAATCCTGTGCGGCTCACCCCGGAGGAGTTGGTCGGGGTGCTCCACGCGGCGTCGTGACCCCAAAGGCAGTCGTCTTCCGTCCGGCCTGGCATCGGCGGCGATCCCTGTGGTCGATGCGCAGCGAACGCGCCGGTGCGGACCATGAGAGGTTCGCTGCGGGTAGGTGCGGTCCCAGGGTCGATGGCCCCGCAGCGTGCAGTCGCTGTTCGATCTCTCGTGTTCGCTGCCATGGCCGTGGGATGGGGCGTACCGGGACAGCATGTCGTCCGACCGCCAGCCGGCCAGCATGATCAGGTTTCGTTCCTGACCGCCGCCGGCCAGCCAGCGGTGGGCGAAGGTGTGCCGAACCAATTCGGGTGGACGTCGGCGATGCCGGCCTGCGGGCGCGCGTGTGGGAAACGTCGCAGGCGCCGTCGGGGGTCATCCGGGCCGCGCTGGCGGAGCAGCAGCCGCGTCGAGCGGGCGTAGGGACGCAGCGCGTGCTCGCGGAGGTAGCGGTCGACGGCCCGGGCGGTCTTCGCGCCGAACGGCACCACCCGGGGACGTGAGCCCTTGCCGGTGACGTAGGCCAGCTCCCCGGTCCAGGTCGATGTCGGTCACTGCGATCCCGCACAGCTCCGACACCCGCACGCCGGTGTCGAGCAGCAGTCGGGTGCCGACCGTGGAGGGCTCGGCGGTCTCGGCATGCTCGGCGAGCCAGGCGGAGATGGCGTGCCGGGTCAGCTCGTCGAGCACCGGCTCCCGGCCGCGGTCGGTCAGCCAGCGGCCGAAGTACCGGACGGATTGGCTGTAGAGCTCCATGGTGCGCGGCGCCTTGGCGGCGGCCCGCAGGTGTCGCCGGGAGGACGCCAGCAGGTCCTCGAGCCGGACCCACGGCGGCAGGTCATCGGGCGAGTGAGCGCTGTGCTAGTCCGCCCAGCGGGTCTCGGTGCGGGTGTCGGGGACCTCGGTGAGTTCGCCGGTGGCGGCCGCGTGCAGGCAGGTCCCTGGTCCTCGGAGATCTGCGCCTCGTCGAGGTCGCGGGCGAGCTGACCGGTGGAGGCCACGGTGGACACCCTCCGGTGGCTCTCCTTCATGAACACCGACGTCTCGGGGTTCCCGGGTATGACCTTCTTGCTCAGGTCTGCGACCGCCTGCAGCACGGACTCCATCGAGTGCTGCTGCAGTGACATGCTGACCAGCTGTTCGAGCCGCGGGCGGGCTCGTTACGGGGCGCGTCAGGATTGGGCATGGGTCGACTCCGATGCTGGGCACCGGGGTGGCGACCTCGGCGGAGGCCCCGCGAACACGCGCCGACTGTGCAACGCGCTGGTACCGACTGTACGCCGCTGCTGCCCCGATCGTTCCTCTCTTCCTGCGGTGATGGCTCCGGGGTCGGTACCGGCGTCCGCAGCGGCTGGTGCCGCCAATTCAGAAAGGGGCCTCACCGGACCGCCAATTCATTGTTCGCCAGGTAGCCATCGGCGCGCTCTGTCAACGGCGGCCGAAGTCTGACCCCCTGGAACCCGCCTGCCGCCAGGGGGTCAGTTTTCAGGCGCCGCCGACACGCTCAAGGGATGAAGCCGGGCTCAGCCACCGCGGTCTTGCTGAATTGGCCCGGGGGTCAGGCTCAGCCAGCCAAGCAGCCGGCTCGGCCGGGCCGCCTTACTCAGGCGTCCGCCGCGGTCGGGTTCTCACCGGTGTGGAGGATCGCGTCGGGACCTCTCGCAACTTCACAGCGACGTGGTTCGGACAACGGCGTAGTCAGCCGTATGCCGACGGACACAGCCGCCCGCTGACCTGAAGCAAAGAGCACCTGGGCCCACCCGGCCGGCGTCTGGCGGCGGTTCCTCCGTGGTCTCGACGTCTTCGGACGCCATGCGCGCCTGACGCGCGCGTACGGCTTTCGAGCCGCCACCTGAGCGTCAAGCGGCCGCCTCGAGCCGTGTCAGGAGGTGAACACATCGCCCATCCGGGCCACCAGGTGGAAGTGCCCCACTGACCACATCGCCACGGCCGCCAGGAGCAGACCGCCGAGGGTGAGGGCACCGGCACGGACCGGGTGCCGACGAGCGTGTTTCCACGCCTGCCGGGCCTTGGTCCGGAAGACGCCGAAGAGTCGATGGGCCCAGGTGAACTCGGTGGACCACACGTACAGCCCCAGCAGGATCGGGGGGATGGTGAGCGGACCGGGGAGCACGGTCAGGACGACTCCGGCGAGGATGCAGAGGAGTCCGGCCAGGAAGACAGCCCCCCGCCAGAGCGGCCCCAGCACTGACCGCCGGCGGAGCCGGCTCCGCCACGACGGCGGACCGGACGGGAGTGACTGTGCCGACCCGCCGGGCGGGGCCGGGGCTGTGGGGATGCTCGGCTCGGCGCGGGTGATCGATGCCGTCGGCGGCGCCGAAGCGGCCATGACTCACGGGCCTGACTCCACCGGCTGGCCGGCGGCGGTCGGAAGACTTCCGGTCCGGCATCGGCGGCGGGGGCCGGTGCGCGAAGAGGACCGGAGCACCATGCTACGCGTGATGCGGCGCTGCTCGGCCTCTTCCAGGGGCGAGAGAATCCGGGACACCCGGAACGGAAGCCGCACGGCTGACTTCGGTGAGCGCAGTTCGGCCGGGTGTCCGGGATCTTCCGCCGGACGACTGGTGTGAAACCGATTCGGATCGCCCGCCGGGAAATGTCTTGGTGCCCCTGGGATGCGCGTAGCTTTGTGTTCGACGCCAGTTCGGCGTCCAGCCCCTCCGCTGGCGGAGGGAGATCGGCGGTCCCTGATGGGACCAACCCAGGCACCTACGCGCAATGGCGCTCCTCAGGTCTTCGTCCCGCCGAGGACGCCCTCTGCTCCTGCGGTTCCTGCTCGCGCAACCGAGCCCGGGCGCCGGCCGCGACACCGGTGGCTCGGCCTGATCCCGGCGATGATCGCGCTGGTGATCATGCTCGTGTTCGTCTTCCAGAATCTCCGGGAGACCACGGTCAGCTTCCTCGGCTTCTCCGGCGGCGCGCCGCTGGGGCTCGCCCTGGTGGTCGCTGCCCTCCTGGGCGGGTTGATCGTGTTCGGCTTCGGTTCCGTGCGGATCGTCCAGCTGCGCAGGCTCGCCCGCGCCCGGGGACGCCGGCCGTGACCACGATCCGCACCATCCGCCGGCCGCACCCCGAGGCGCCGCCGGCCGTGCCGCCCGACCGCCGCCGGCGGACCGCTCCGGCACGCGGGCGGACTGCTCCTGATCGACGGGGGACGCTCGCCATCGCGGCGTGGGACTCCGAGGGCGGCTTCCAGCCGCGGTGACCCGGGCGCGTCCCGCCCCCGGTCCGCGTCCACCCGGCACCCCCGGGTGGACGGCGACCGGGTGGATCGCACCTGTCCGTCGCACCCGGTGGGCCGAGACGTCTCCCACTCGACATCCCCTTCCGCCCACTACAGCCGGCGGCGCGCCGACGCGGCCCCCGAGGGCACATGGCGCACAGACAGCACCGCGACCCCCGGGGACGAGGGCAGCGATGCTCGCCAGCCGTCCGATCCGCAGCCCGTCTACGCCCCTGGGCGCCCCGCATGTGCCCCCTCTCCGGCCGCGCCGGCCCCGCACGCCCCCCGATCCGCCTGACTCAAGGAGCACGCCGTGACCCGAGACCCGCGACTGCCGAACGCCGACCGCGACCGGCTGGACCTGCACAACGCCTGCATCGACCAGCCGACCGCGGCTGCCGGCAACTGCGGCACCACCGACCTGGCCAAGGGCCGGATCTGCCACTCCCCGGCGGGGCACGCCGACGGCTGCGACTTCCGGCCGGCGACGTGAACCCTCCCGGCCTGGTATGTCCCGTCATCGTTACCTCGGACCTGCATGGTCTTCCAGATGCGTCGGACCTCCCGATGAGGCAACTGGGGAAGGACTGGGGTAGGGCGGTCCCAGGTTCGATGGCCCGGCAGCGTGCAGCCGCTCTTCGAGCTCTCGCCTTCGCTGCCAAGTCGGGCAGGGACCAGCGCAGGACCGCAGCACCCAGCAGCGTCACCGGGGAAGGACTGGAGACGTTCGGAAGCCAGCCGCGAACGCTCGCGGGCCCTTGTGCCCGGCTCCACGAGTCCGCCCGTGCCAGCGAGGTCGGCCAGGCGAGGTCGGCGAGGGCCGCCATGCAGAGGGCGCCGATCTCCGCGCGCTCGACGGCGACGACGTCGCCCGGTTCCGTTCCGCTAGCCACGGTCATCCTCTCGAGGCTGGACGTGAGGGCGGCCATCCCGGCCGCGAGTTCCCGGTACCGCTGCGGGAGTTCGGCAGCCCGGGGGCTGCGGACGATCCTGCTGACGCGCGCACCCTCGTTGCCGGCGTAGGCCAGGGCCTCCTCGCCCATGCCTCGGTCCAGCGCTGCCCGTTGCGGGCCAGCTCGAAGCCCTCGGCGTCGGTCGCGGTCACCTCGCCGTGGTTCAGCGCGCCCAGCTCCTACTGGTCGTTGAAGACAGGTGCCCCGACGAGCCCTCTCGGGTGTCGCTCTCGTAGCGCACCCAGAGGTCGTCCTCGGTGACCATGCGGTGGGAGCGGATGCTCACCCGTTGCGTCACCCGCCGGGTGGCGGATGACGTTGAGCACCTCGCCGATCCGCCTCGCCGGTCTTCGCGAACAGCGGGTGTGTCCGTACCGCGATCCCGGCGTGGTGCCCTCGCGCTCGGCCAGGGCGACCAGCGTGTAGTCGAGGTCGGAATCGGTGACGAGAAGTCCCCGGGCGCGAACCGCCACTGGTCGTGGGGGCGTTCGGAACCGTCCTCGGCGTACTCGTAGCCGAACTGCACGGCCATCTGCTCGGCGTCCTCGCGCGTCTCGCACACGTGGTTGTTGGTCACGAGGAGCCGGTCGGTGACGAGCGAGCCGGTACGGATCGGCCGGACCGGCTGCCGGACGGGGGCCTCGACGACCCGGCCGACCGAGCGCGCCGCTTCAGCCCGCAGTCGAAGAAGTTCACCCACACCGAGTCGTGGGCCTCGGCGATCCCTTCGAGCTTGAGCCCGCGTCGCTTCAGCCGCGCGCTGCGCTGCTGCATCTCCTGGGCCCGTTCGCCAGGCTCAGCTCCCGCCGGCCGACCGCGGTACGAGCGGCAGCCCGATGGGCCGAACTGCCAGTCCACCGCTTCCCGATCGCCCGGAGCCGCTCGTCGTCCTGGATCACCATGGTCGTCATCCCTTCACCGCCCGGTGCCCGGCGACGGGCGCTGCCAGGGTGTGAAGGCGTTCGGCGCCGACCTCATCGCCGCCCGCAGCTCCGGGTGGTGCCGCAGGATCACCGAGGCCATGGTGTTCTCGGCCAGCCACTCCATCCCCGCCGCGGTGTACACGGCCGGGGTGAAGTCCTGGGTCAGGAACCGGTCGCTGTTCAGCCGGCGCGAGGCCATGACGATGAAGATGCGGAAGGCCGTGTCGCTGAACGCGAAGCCGGTCGGCAGACGCTCGGCGTAGAGGCCCACCATGAGGTCGACCTTCTCGATGTCCCCTCCGTAGAGCTTGGACATCTGCTGCGCCATCCCCGGGTCCTCCGTCAGCTCGTCGAAGTCCGCCGGTGGCCTGAGCCGCAGCAGCCGCCGGAACTCGCAGTAGCGGGGGACCCCCAACTCCCGGTGACGGAGGACGTCCACGGCGGCGAGGTCCATCAGGGTGCCGTCCGGCCGCTGGAACTCCTGCAGGAACTTGGGGAAGTTGTGCAGGGTCACCAGGCCGGGGTGCTCCGTCCCCAGGGAGTAGAGGAAATCGGCCATCGGCACGGTCTTCAGCAACGGCAGGGATGCCGGCCCGGACAGCTCTCGAAGGCTGTACGGCTCCGCACGGAGGCGCCGGTCGTCTTCGTGCGATCGCAGGTCGAACCAGTCCGGGACGAGGGGGTGCATCCGGTAGACGGCGCCGAACTCCTCCGTCAAGGAGAACGGGACCCCGTAGTCCTGCGTCGGCGACCCGGGGATACCGCTGATCAGCTCGCTGTCGCTGAGCCGGCCGAGCACCGTGCTGAGACGCTCGCCGGCCAGACCCCACCAGTTCGCCCGCAGGGCGATGACCGTGACGGGATGGCTGATGACGGCCGGCGTCCACTCCACGGTGTGGATCTTGGCGATCAGCGCGGCGACGATGAGGCGGGCGCGCTGGAAGATCTCCTCGTCCGGCCAGTGCGGGAACTGCTCCACGAGCATGTCGCAGACGGCGTTGTGCTCCCGGGCGAACAACGTCTGCAGCGGGACCAGCCCGAGCCAGAACCCCGGTTCGTGCATGATCGGGTGATCGCTCTTGGGCGCGGGCAACGTGCCGTCGGCCTCGACGCGGAGCTTGCCGCCCTCGAAGGTGCGGATGTCCCGCTGGTACTCCCGCGTCATGCCGTAGATCTGTGAGGCGTCCCACCAGTGCGTGCTGGTGTTGATCGACGTCCGCGGTGACGAGGCGCCGTCCGGCCGGGTCGGGTCCTCGGGGGTGCGCATGACCAGCATGGGGTTCACCGGCCACGGGTCGTCGGCCGCGAGCTCCACCCGCCAGGGGTCGTCCGTGGGGCTCTTCCCGTGGCTGAACCAGTCGCGGATCATCCACTGCAGCCACGGGGCGACGAGGGCGTTGACCGAAGTCGCGGGGACGAGGTCCTGCCGCGTCATCAACTGCCGGCTGACCTCCCGCGGACTGGGCTCGACCACCTCTGCCGGCTCCGGCCGACGCGCCGCGTCCAGCGGGACGTTCCTGCCGAACCGCGAACCGGCCATGCCGGCGGACGGCACCGCCAGGTCGTTGTACGTGCCGTCGAGGGTCCGCGCGGTCAGGACCCCGGGGGAGAACGGCGGCACGACCGGGGCGTCCGCGGTCGGCAGAACACCGGTGTCGATCAGGTTGTGCCGCCGGAGGGCGTCGCGCAGCCCGGTGAGGACGGCGAGTGCCAGCGGCAGGGGGAGGCGGTCCCAGCCCCGACGTCGGTCCAGGGCGGTGGCCGCCGCACGGATGACCGTCCACGGCAGCGAAGCGTGGTAGCCGCCCGAGGCACTCGTGGAGCTGCTCTTTCCTCTTCCGGCCATTCCTGGGTCCTCCTGCGTCGTTCCGGCGAGGTCCTGGTCCGGTGGCCGACCAGCGGGTTCGCGACGGCTCCGGCCTCTTCGTGGGATCACCATCGGCTCAGCGACGCGCCCGGGACCGGCACGGGCGAGTCAGGCCGCCGGCCGCTCGGCGCCGGGCCGGCGGCCGTGGTGGCTTGCGCAGGCCGACCAGCGCCAGGACCAGGTTCACCGCAGAGATCGCGGTGGTCATGGTTCCCGCGCGGGGCGGCAGGTCGCCCCTGCGCCACGCCAGGTAGGCCGAGACGGTGTCGGTGCCGTGGACGACGGGCGCCAGCAGCACGGCGTGCCGCCGGTCGGGGCCGTCCGGGCGCAGCAGGTCGGCGGCGATCAGCACGGTGCGGATCCCGAACATGCGCAGCGGATAGCGCATCCCCGGTTGCACGGACGGGTCGATGTCGAGACGGCGGATGACCGTGCCGGGGGCGAGGAGCCCGGCCGTCCCCATCGTCAGACGCACGCACGCGAGCAGGACCCGGGCGACGTCGGCCACTCGTGTCATGAGCGGGCCTTCCTGTCAGTGGGCGGGGGAGCGGACGGGGGCGAGAGCCTCTCGGCGTTGCAGCGGGGATCAGCCGTCCCGGGGCCTGGGCACCGCCTCCTGTGCCCACGGTCCGGCGGCCAGGTACGCCAGGGCGCGCAGCCCGGGCATGAACGCGTACGTGCCGCCGCGAACGCGCGTGAAGGTGGGGAGGCCGAGCAGGCGGTGGCGGACGGGGACGGCCGGGACCGGGAACAGGCCCGTGCCCGGGGCGTGGGCTCCCACGAGGGGGTCGGGGCTGTCCTGGAGGCCCGCAAAGGCCGGGTTGTTCAGCCAGGTGTGCTGGACGAACTCGAACTGCCGGCTGATGTTGGCGTTGAGGCAGAGGAAGTGCAGGCCACGCTCGGCGTCCCCGCCGTCCTGCGCTGCCGGGCCGTACCGCCGACCGCGGCGGATCAGCCGGTGCCGGTTGTTGACCTTCAGCGAGGCGTCGCTGCCCGGGCAGGGGTCGAGCGAGTCACGGGGGTTCGCGCGGCGCACGTGGGCGGCGACCGGGCAGCCCAGGCCGAGGGCGTCACCGTCGCGGTGGTACCGGAAGCTGTTGTCCACCGGTCCGGCGGGGACGTCGACCTCGGGGCTGACCGTCAGGGACGTGCCACTGCGCCAGCGTCCGACGATCTTCGCCGCCACCAGGTCGCGCGGCAGCCCGGTCCGGGCCGCCCACCGGTCCACGTGCTCCCAGAAGGCGGCGACGTCCTGCGCCAGGGTGCGGACCACCAGGTAGGTGCCGTTGCGGCCGAGGTCCACCTTGTCCCGGGCGTCCGGGGCCGACGGCAGCAGCCCCTCGGGGTCAGCTGTGGCGGGCAGGAGGGGTCGGCTGGTGTAGCGCCCGTAGGCGTTCGGGTGGCCGAGCAGGAACTCGCCGAGGGCGACATCGCCGTCCTGGGCGTTGCCGTGCAGTCCGGCGACCGCGGGCTGCGAGATCCCGTCGGCGAACCCGTGGTGGTCGTGGGGGGTCAGCGTCGAAGTGGCGAGGACGGCGACCTCGGCGACCCCGTCGGTGCCGGCCGCCGATCGCACGTCCTCGTGCAGGGAGTCCAGCTCCACGGTCGTGGCGGCGTAGAGGAGCAGCAGGATGTCCACGCGCGGGTTGCGCGGTCCGCCCCACGCCCAGCCCGCAGAATCGTGCTCGCCCACGTCGCCGAGGAACGCGCTCCGGCTGGGGGTGGCCATCCCCCCGGTGAACTCCAGCGAGAACAGCTCCAGAGCCGGACGGGGGAGGCCCAGGTGCGCCAGACCCGTGTGCGTGATGGCCAGGTTGAGTGCCCGAGCCGCATGGGTGCCGGACGTGCTGGTCACCTGCGGCAGCAGCCGGGACAGCAGCGCTCGTCCGGCGGCCTCGTCGTCGATCCGGACGCCCACGAACCGCGCCTCGGGGAGGCGGCCGTAGCCGCTGCCCACGAGGCCCTGTACATCTGCGCGGTCGAGCTCCCCGCGGTCGCGGGTGGCCCGGGCCACGACGGGGCCTCCCGCGACGGCCGGGGTGGAGGTGGTGCTGCTGGGCGAGCCCATCTGCGGTCCTCCTCGAGGACGGGACGCGGTACGGAGGCTGCTCAGAGCAGGGCCAGCCACTCGCGGGCCTGCTCGTCGGACAGGGAGCGCTGGGCGAGGCCCCGGCGGATGGCGGAGTCGATGCCGACGTTCAGCGCGGTGAGCCCCTCGTAGGCGGAGTACCAGACGTGGTTGAGCGCCTGGCGGTTGCGCAGGTAGTTCTTGAAGAGCTCCTCCTCACGGGCACCCCGCCAGAGGAGCAGGACGGTCGGTGGGTAGCCGGTCCCGTTGCTGAAGATCGCGTTGAGCCCCCAGGCGACCTTGTCGATGAAGTCGTCCATGTAGCTCTCGAGGCTGCCGTCGTAGGTGCTCACGAATGCCACACGCCCCGGGGACAGGTAGACCCATCGGGCGAAGTGGATGGTCTTCACGCCC
Source organism: Geodermatophilus sp. CPCC 205506 (assembly GCF_051383635.1). Taxonomy (NCBI): domain Bacteria; kingdom Bacillati; phylum Actinomycetota; class Actinomycetes; order Geodermatophilales; family Geodermatophilaceae; genus Geodermatophilus; species Geodermatophilus sp. CPCC 205506. Next base: position 17,609 of record NZ_JALPKP010000069.1, read on the forward strand.
GCGAGGCTGCCGCGGTTGAGGACGTGCCGGACGGCGTAGCTGATCGCGAACAGGACCGCGCGGGCCAGCCCGGCGCGGAACCGGCCGGGCTTGAGGAACCCGACGGCGGTGAATGCGTTGTGGGCGACGCGGTCCTCGCTGGCCCGCAGCCGCTCGACGGCAGCGGGGTCGGGGCGCCGCCGATCCGGGACGTCCCGCATCTCGTGCAGTCGCAGGGCGACGGCCACGAGGGGCAGGGACATCAGGAGCAGCGGGGACAACAGCACGAGAACCAGGAGCACCGCCACCCGGTGGACCAGCTCCCTGCCGCGCCACCACAGCGGAGGCCGTGGCGCGGGGACGGCGCCGAATCGCAGCTGCGGGTCGGTGAGGGCGTGGCGGCGCAGAACTGCGTGGACCCCAGCGGGCGCCAGGCCGGCGACCTCGGCGCGGTGCTCGTCCAGGTACGCCTCGAGGCCTTGTCGCAGGCGCGCCTCGGCGAGCACCTGGGGGGCGCCCCGGCCGACCGTGTTGACGTAGAAGGCCGCTTCGGGGACGCGGTGCGCCTGTAGCCAGGCCGTCCTGCTCGCCGGATCAGGCCATGCGGGGTAGTCGGAGCAGCAGGAGAAGGCCCGGTCGATGCCCTCGCTCGACACGTCCGCCAGGGCGCGCAGGTGCGCGTCCGCGGAACCGTCGACGTCGGCGGTGTAGAGCAGGCAGGGGGCGACCTGTCCTCCGTTCGGGTCGTCGGTCCCGTCAAGAAACAGGAGTCGCGCGAAGTGCAGGCCGGCGTGCTGCTCGAAGGCCAGGGCCGCACGCCCAGGTCCCGCCAGGTCGGCCAGGGCAGCCCTCACCCGTTCCGTCTGCGCGGGCGGCACCGGCGCCAGGAGGGTGACCGCGGACTGGTACGGCATCTAGCGCCTCACTGCTGCCGGAGGGTGAACCACCCGGCCCGCCTCCGCCACAACCAGGCGAGCCCGAGGTAGAGGTCGGGGGCCACCAGGCGGATCTCGTCGCGCACCATCCGGGCGACCAGGGACGTCTTCGAGTAGTCGATGAGGACGCAGTCCTCCCCGTCCACCCAGCTGCCGTCGTGCGAGAGTCGCGCCTTGATCGTCCGGATCCCGAACGGCCCGATGAGGTTCTCCAGGGATCGGGCGGAGTCGTCGGTGACCTTTCCCTGCCAGAAGACGAGGCGGACCACCGTTGCCAGGAGACCGCAGATTCGGCTCCCCGGGAACGGCAGTGCCGTGCCGGGCAGCCGGCCACGGGGGATCGCGCCCGCGGGGCTGGACCGGAAGAGGAGATCCAGCTCACGGTTGTCCATCTGTCTGAGAGCCCGCTCGTCCAGGGCGTCGGCAACAGCCGTCCGGGCGCTCCTCGTTCTCACGACAGCCTCCAGGGGGAAGGTCACAGGATTCAGGCGAAGACTTCGGCGCCCGTGGGTTCGTGGTGCTCGACGCCGTTGAGCTGCTGGCGCAGACGGCTCTGCTCCCGGTACAGGGCCTTCCGGCTGCGGTTGATCCCTCCGAGCGGGCGGTGGTCCGGCAGCGAGTGCCACGGGTTGACGCTCAGGACGTCGGCGAAGTCGAGTTGCGCCAGAGACGCGAACTCCTGCTCCCGGAGGATGTCCTGGGCGAGGTCGTCCGGTAGTCCGGAGAGGACGCGGAACTCGGCTCGTACCACGCCGTAGGTCCTCGCGTTCGCTCCCCGTTCGACCTTGCGAGTCGAGTAGCGCTGCAGCAGGTTCTGGCGGAACACCTCGATGATCCGCGCCGTCATGGCCGGTTCATCCGGGTGGATGCGCTCTTCGGCCGACCCCAGGTGCAGGTTCTGGCGGGACACGTTCTTGAGGAACTGCACGACCGACCGGATCAACCGGGCGGCGAGCTCTGCGGGCCGCCGGCTGACGAGAGGTTGCCGCCGCGCGACCGCGGCCACCCCGAACAGCGTGGCGCCGAGGAACGGGAGCAGCCCGCTGCCCAGCGTCGAGTCCGCCAGCGACGCAGCGACCGACCGACCGCGTGAGCCCGCGGGCCCGAGCGGTCCGGGGCCTGTGCGACCTGCCGGACCCAGCGGTGAACGACCGGAGTCCTCCGGGGGTCCGGCGTCCTGCCGCCTGTCGGGCGGTGAGCTTGATGTTCTGTTCATCACGGCTCTCCACCCCCCTCGACGGCCTGCCGGGCATCGTGGCCTCCGGGCGTCACCGTGCCGTGACGAGCGCGTCAACGGCCGCCCCCGTGCCACCGAGCTGCAGCGCACGGGGGTCCGGATCGGCGTCGCGCGCAGGCGCCGACCTGCACGGCGGGACCGCGGTCACGTCTCGGCTCGCCTCCTCCAGCATCAAGGGGCGGCCGTAGGTGTGAAGTGACCCCGTCGGCTGAACGCGCTGTTCAGCCAGCGGGGTCACTTCGCCTCGTCCTGTTCGGGGGTTGCCCGACGTCCTTGATGAGGACGGCATGGTGGACCCGGCGCGGGTTCGGGCCGCCGCCCAGGACCTGATCGCTGCTCGGAAGGGGTTGGCCCGTTCGTCTCGGCCAGCTCGGCGAGCCAGGCGGAGATCGCGTGCAGGGTCAGTTCGTCGAGCAGCGGCTGGCGGCCGCGGTCGGTGAGCCAGCCGCTGAAGTAGACGACGGACTGGTTGTAGAGCTCGATCGTCCGCGGCGCCTTCGGGGCGGCCCGTAGGTGTCGCCGGAAGGACGCCAGCAGGTCCTCGAGCCGGATGGTCACGGCGGCAGGTGACCGGGCGAGTTAGGGGTGTGCTAGCTGCCCAGCGACCGCAGACTCACTCGTCCTCGCCGGTAGGCCGCTTGGCGGGCTCGGCTGCACCCGCATCGGCTCACCCGGCATCTACGGTGAGCGGGACCCGATAGCGCTGTTGAAAGCGATGAAACCGCAGGTCGCGCGTGAGCGTCAGTGGGTGGGCTATCGGGCGAGTTCTCGCGCCCAAGATTCGCGCGGACAGACACGCCGTGCCGCGTCGACCGACGTTCACGGGAGCCAGGTTCGCTGCGACACGAACGCGCGACGGGCAGGCGTCCTGCAGTCGCGGGGGAGCGGGAACGGCTTGCCCGCGGGGAGACGTCTACTGCGCTTGGTCCTTGTCGGGCCGGTTGCAACACGAGGCCGGGGGTTCACCGAAAGCTCGAGTCACAGCCGTGACGTCACCCGCCGTCCAGGACGTCACCCGAGCCAGCGTTGCCATCGAGAGGGCTCGGGTTCACGCGCTGGCTCCTCGCCCAGCGCGCGGGCAGCCTCGGCGATGTCGTCCGCGGTGAGCGTCGTTACGTCGGCACGGTCGAGCGAATCTACGCTCCGGTCCTCGTCGCGCGTCAGCCGCAGAGCCTGGCGGTTGAGAGCCTGTTCGAACAGCGTGCGGGCGAAGCGCGCGTTGCCGGACTCCTCACCGGGGCGGAGGCCACCGAGGATGCGGCGGAGCGTCACTTCGGCGCCAGGCTCCAACGCGTACTCGTGCTGGGCCAGGATGATTGCGAAGATCGCTTCGAGTTCGTCCGTCGAGTAGTCGGGGAACCTGACCTCGCGAGCGAACCGGGAGCGGAGGCCGGGGTTCGAGAGCAGGAACGACTCCATCAGCCGGGGATAGCCGGCCACGATCACCACGAGGCGATGGCGGTGATCCTCCATGCGCTTGAGCAGGACCTCGACCGCCTCGGGCCCGAAGTCCAGCCGGCCGTCGCCCTCGGGGGCCAGCGAGTAGGCCTCGTCGATGAACAGGACGCCGTCGAGTGCCCGGCGGATCACGCGGTCGGTTTTGATCGCCGTCGCACCGACGTACTGTCCGACCAGAGCGGCCCGATCGACCTCCACCAGGTGGCCCTTCTGCAGCAAGCCGACCGCCCGGTACATCTCGGCCAGGAGCCGCGCCACCGTGGTCTTGCCCGTGCCCGGGTTTCCGAGGAACACCAGGTGCTGGGATGTCGCCACCTCGGGCAGGCCGTGCGTCTTGCGGCGCGCCTGCACTTGCAGGAAGGCGACGAGCGCTCGCACCTGCTCCTTCACTGTCTCCAGTCCAACGAGCGCATCGAGTTCCGCCTGCAGCGCTGAGAGCGGCCGAGCCGGCCCGGGGCGGCCGCCGAAGAGGTCGCTCACCAGGTCGTCCACACCCCGCAGACCGGGGCGCGGAAGTTGATCGCCCAGGCGACCGACGGTCTCACGCAGGTCGTCGAGTGGCTTGCGCTTGGAAGCCATGCCCGGAGCCTAGGGGCCACGGAGGCGGAGGATCCGTCGTGAGGGCCCAGGAGTTGGTCGTCGGTGGGGTCGATCACCGCCCACCGCAGCCCTGGTTCGGCGAGCTGACCGGTCCGCGTGGGGCGGTGGTGGGCAGCGGGGACTGCCCAGGGTTTGGGTGACTGCTTGCCTGTGAGGCTGCGGCCTTGGGCTTCGCTGGAAGGACCAAGGCGCGTCACCCAGTTGCGTCGGCCCGTTGATCCGGCGCCGTTGGCCAGGACGGTCGCGCTGGTCCTCGCCCGTTGGCGCACCAGCACAGTTCCCTGACTCTGCCGCCAGCTCTGAGGGGCACCTCTCAGCGTGGCGGCGCCGTACGGACTGCCGACGGCCAGGGGGTGCAAGGCGTGATCGGTCGCCTCGGCTGCTCGGTCGTGGTCGGGACATCAGGTGAACAAGCGTCGTGCGCCCGTCCCCAGCTCTTGCGAGCGCCGCCGTTGATCAAGCGGTCAGGCGTCTTCGCTGGTCAGTCTCCTGGCGCGGCTGGGCTGGACCCGCATCGGCTCGCCAGGCATCTTCGGGGAGCGAAACCCGAAAGCGCTGTTCAGAGCGGCAAAACCGCAGGTCGCGCAGGAGCGTAAGCGGGTGGGTTATCGGGCGAGTTCTCGCGCCGGAGATTCGCGCAGAAACCACTACCCGTGCCCTACGACCACGCCACCGCTCACGGTATCCCCGCTTGGTCCGGCACGACGCTCGACCGAGCCACCATCCACACACGGGGCGGAGGGGCGATGGGTGCCCGGGTGCAGGGGGAGGGCCTTCGTGTCGAATCCGACGACCGCCAGCGCATGCTGACCTGACTGCCCGCAGGCGCTTCTGGGGGCGAGCCCGTCGACTACTGCGGCTGGTCCTCGTCCGGCGGCCCGTTCCCGTCCCCGACGGCGGGCTTCTTGCGTCGCGCCTGTGCCGACCGCAGGGCGAGGCGGGCGAAGTAGGCCTTTCGGGCATGCCCCGCTCGGCGTGCCCGCTCCTCCGGGGGCAGCACGCCGTCGGGGTCGACTTGGCGCTCGAAACGGTCCAGCAGCGCGCGACGCGCCGGCTCCGTCCGCGCGCTGGGATCGGTGGTCTTGGCCCACGACTCGTGCGCGGCGAGCCGCGCGATCAGCGAGCGGTCGGCCGTCATGGAGACGAGGCTGCATTGACTTCTCGAGTCCGTCTCCGGCGACGCGACAGCAGCCGACGGCAGTGCCGAGGTTCCGGAGGCCCATGTCTCCAGCAATCCACCCACTGACCACCCGCGCCAACGGGAGGGCGCGGAAGGCTCCAGTACTTCTGCAGTTTGTCCCCGCGCACCTTGGCCACCCGGGAGCAGAAGGGCCTGATGCTCCGGTTCGTCCGGTGTCGTCTCTACTGGAGGACGGCCGGAGGTCGTTCGTCAGTACAGCTGCGGGGCGCTGCTCAAGCGGGCGCGGCGCCGATAGGTCCTCAGGACCGGCTCCATCGACCTCGCCAGTGCAGGAAGATCCCGGTCGTACACGCGACCGTCGTCCAGCTGGGTCGCGAGCTCGTTCAACAGCCTGGGCCAATCTCGACGAGTAGGCGCCGCCGAGATCCGAACCTCGACCCGCCTTTCGACGACCTGAACCGCCGCTCGCCCGGAGGCCGCCGCTCGTGCCTGCTCCCAAGCCCGATGCCGGCAGGTGGCCGAACACCACTTGGGAATCGGTCCGCGGCTTCGCGGCGTGATCGGCCCATCGCACCACCCGCAGGCCCTCGCCGCGGCCCTTCTTTCGCGACCGTCAACCTCGGCCTCGACCGCGTCCGCGCGCTTCGTCCGTACACGCTGGACGCGCTGACGCCGTTGTCTCTCGCGCTCCCGCCGTCGAGCCCGGTACTCAGGACTACCACTGGTTCCCATGCCAACTACTGTGCCGACGAGGCTCTAGTAACCCGTCACCACGAGTTCCGGGACCGCAGGTGCAAGAGGTGTAATCCATCGCGATCTTGATCGCCGCCCTTGGCGATGAGAATGCTTATGGGGTCCGGCGACGTCGACACACAGTGGTGCGGGCGAGCCCGCAGAGGTGTATGACGCGGGGTCCTCGGGTGCCCCCTTGATTGCGGCTGCGAGCGCGTGGGTCTGTCTCCAGGCAGAGGGCCCTCCGGACGCCCATCGGGGTCGACCAGGGGGAGGGATCGGAGATGGAAGTCCTGTACGAGCGGGTCGCCGGGCTCGATGTCGGCAAGGCGACGCTGGTGGTCTGTGTGCGCACGCCCGGCCCGCGGGGGCGGACGAGCGCGACGCGGACGTTCCCGACCACCACGCGCGCGCTGGGCGTGATGCGGGACTGGCTGCTCGCCGAGGGGGTGACGATCGCGGCGATGGAGTCGACCTCGACGTACTGGAAGGCGCCGTTCTACTGCCTGGAAGAGGTCCTGGACACCTGGCTGGTCAACGCCGCGCACATCAAGGCGGTGCGGCGCCCCAAGACCGACGCCCGCGACGCGGAGTGGATCGCCCAGCTGCTGGAGTGCGGGCTGCTGCGCCCGTCGCTGGTGCCGCCGCCGGACATCCGCCGGTTGCGGATGCTGACCCGCTACCGGGTGCAGCTGATGGCCGACCGCACCCGCGAGGTGACCCGGCTGGAGCTGATGCTCGAGGACGCCTCGATCAAGCTGTCGGCGGTGGCGGCCAGCCTGACCAGCGTCTCCGCGCGGGCGATGCTGACCGCGCTGATCGAGGGAGAACGCGATCCGCAGGTGCTCGCCGACCTGGCCAAGGGCAGGATGCGCCGCAAGATCCCGGCCCTGACCGAGGCCCTGACCGGGCACTTCGACGCCGGCCACGCTCAGCTGGCCCGCACCATGCTGCACCCGCTGCAGCTGATCGAGGACGCCCTCGCCGAGCTGAACACGGTCATCGCGACCGCCTGCACACCGTGGGCGCACCAACTGGAACTGCTGCAGACGATTCCCGGAGTGGGGGAGAAGGTCGCCCAGGTGATCCTGGCCGAGACCGGCGGGGACATGACCCGGTTCCCGACCGCCGAGCACCTGGCCTCCTGGGCCGGGCTGGCCCCCGGAGTGCACGAGTCGGCCGGCAAGCGGCTGCCGACGGCCGCACCACACGGCAACAAGTGGCTGACCGCGATGCTGGTCGAGGCAGCCGGCTCGGTGGGCCGGATGAAGGGCAAGAACTACCTGGCCGCGCAGTTCGCCCGGCTCACCACCCGCCGCGGCATGAGCCGGGCGGCGGTGGCGGTGGCCCACTCCATCCTCGTCTCGGCCTACTTCATGCTGCAGCGTGACGAGCCCTACTCCGAGCTCGGTGCCGACTGGCTCCGCCGGCGCAACGACGAGGCGCACACCCGCCGGCTGGTCGCCCAACTCGAACGCCTCGGGCACACCGTCGTCCTCGATCCGGCCGCCTGACCCAACTGCAGAAGAACTGGAGGACGGGCTTCGCCCGCCCGCGCTGACGCGCGCCTGCACCTCACCTATTCACGGGTCTGTAACGGTTGCGATCTTGATCGCTGCCCTTGCTGATGAGAATGCTGTCGGGGTCCGGCGACG
>NZ_JALPKP010000006.1:0-154931 GCF_051383635.1 Geodermatophilus sp. CPCC 205506
CGCGCTCGGCGTCGGGGGCGTGCTGCGGCGGGCCGGCGCGGCGCTGGCGGCCCGCGGGCTGTCCGACGCGCCGCGGGAGACCGTCCGGCGCCGGACCGCGACCGAGCGCCGGGTGCTGCAGCTCTGCGAGGCGGGCCTCGGCGTCCACGAGGTCGCGCAGCGGCTGTTCCTCACGCCGGGGACGGTGCACGCGGTCCTCGATGCCGCCGGCGGCGGGGACGAGGTCCTCAGGTTCCTCTCAAGTCCGCCGGCGGACGCTGTCGGCCAGCGATGATGGGCAGAGGAGTGCCATGACCCAGCAGCCGGCACCGGTCGCCGTCCGCACCCGGGCGGAGAGCCTGCGCGGCCTTTGCGGCGGCGCGGTGCACCTGCCCGGCGACCCCGCGTACGACATGGCCCGCTCGCCGTGGAACCTGCAGGTCGACGACCACCCGGCGGCCGTGGTCTACCCCGCCTTCCCCGACGAGGTCGCCGACGTGCTGCGCGCGGCGTCCGCCGCCGGGCTGGCCGTCGCCCCGCAGGGCACCGGCCACGGCGCCCCGCCCCTGGAGGGCCGGCTCGCCGACGCCGTCCTGCTGCGCACCTCGGCGATGGCCGAGCTGTCGGTGGACGCGGGGCGCCGGACGGCGCGGGTGGGGGCGGGCGTGCTGTGGGGGGACCTCACCGAGGTGGCCGGCCGGTCCGGGCTGGCCGCGCGCCACCCGTCGTCCCCCGACGTCGGGGTCGTCGGCTACTCGCTCGGCGGCGGGATCGGCTGGTACGCCCGCGAGCTGGGGCTGCAGTGCAACGCGGTGACGGCGGTCGAGCTGGTGCTGGCCGACGGCGACGTCGTCCGCGCCACCGCCGACCGCGAGCCGGACCTGTTCTGGGCCCTCCGCGGGGGCGCGGCGCCGCTCGGCGTGGTCACCGCGCTGGAGTTCGACCTGTTCCCGCTGGCCACCGTCGTCGCCGGCTTCCTGGCCTGGGACTGGACCGCCGTCGAGGAGGTCCTGCCCGCCTGGGTCACCTGGTGCGCGTCCGCGCCCGAGCAGGCGACGACGTCCTTCCGGCTGGTCGAGGTGCCCACCACCGACGACGTCCCGGCCGAGCTGCGCGGCCGCCGGCTCGCGATGGTCGACGGCGCCGTGCTCGGGGACGACGGCACCGCCGCGGAGGTGCTCGCACCGCTGCGCGCGCTGCGACCGGAGATCGACACCGTCGCGCGCGTGCCGGCGTCCTCCCTGGTCCGGCTGCACCTCGACCCGGAGGGGCCGACCCCGGCCTACGCCAGCAGCACGCTGGTCGCCGACCTGCCCGACGCCGCGATCGCCGCCGTCGTCGACGCCGCGGGACCGCGGTCGGGCACCCGGCTGGCCGCCGCCGAGCTGCGCCAGCTCGGCGGCGCGCTGGGCCGCCCGGACCCGGCCGGCGGCGCGCTGTCGATGCTCGACGGCCGCTTCCTCGCCCTCGGACTGGGCCTCGGGCTGCCGGACGGCGGCGACGCGGCGCACTGGGACCGGCAGCGCGCCGACGCCGGCCGCTTCCTCGCCGCCCTCGAGCCGTGGACGACCGGCGGGCACTACCTGCCGATGCTCGACGAGCGGGTGGACACCCGGAAGGCGTTCCCGCCCGGAGTGCACGCGCGGCTGTCGGCGATCCGCCGGTCGGTCGACCCCGGCGGCCTCTTCCTCGCCGCCCACCCCGACGTGCCCGCCGGCGGCTGAGCTCCTCAAGCGCACCGCAGGTCGGCCCTCAAGGCGGCCACAGCTCGCCGTCAAGGGCCTGGGGCCACGGTTCCTCCCGTCAGACACACCGACCTGGAGGACACCGTGACCCTCACCCTCGACGCCCCCGTCGCCACCGACCTGGACGTCACCTACGACGCGCTCCGCGACCGCCTGACCGGCGCGGTGCACACGCCCGGCGAGGCCGGTTACGACGCCCTGGTCACCCCCTGGAACCTCGCGGTCCCGATGCGGCCGGCCGCCGTCGTCGACGCCCGCACCGCCGAGGACGTCGTGGCCGCGGTGCGCTTCGCCGGCGCGCACGGCCTGACCGCCGGCGTGCAGGCCACCGGGCACGGCGCGGAGAGCTCCCTGGCCGGTCACCTGCTGATCGCCACCAAGGGCCTCGACGAGTGCACCGTCCACGCCGAGGGCTGGGCACGGGTCGGTGCCGGCGTGAAGTGGCTGCGGCTCGTGCAGGCCGCCGCGCCCTACGGCCTGGCCGGCGTCAACGGCTCGACCACCGACGTCAGCATCGTCGGCTACACCACCGGCGGCGGCGTCGGCCCGATGGCCCGCACCTTCGGCATCAACGCCGACCGGGTGCGCGCCTTCGAGGTGGTCACCGGCGACGGCGAGTTCCGGCGGGTCACCCCGACCGAGCAGCCGGACCTCTTCTTCGCCCTGCGCGGCGGCAAGGGTGCGGCCGGCATCGTCACCGCCCTCGAGTTCGACCTCGTCCGGATGCCGACCTTCTACGGCGGCGCGATCTACTTCGACGGCGCCGACGCCGCCACCGTCGTCGACCGCTGGCGGGACTGGGCGGACGCACTGCCGGAGCAGGCGACGACGTCCTTCGTGGTGTTCCAGCTGCCGCCGCTGCCCGAGGTCCCGCCGCCGCTGGCCGGGCGCACGACGCTCGGTGTGCGGATGGTCTGGACCGGCGACCCGGCCGAGGGGGAGCGGCTGCTCGACCAGATCCGCGCCGTCGCGCCGGTGATCCTGGACGACGCGATGCTGCGGCCCTACACCGAGATCGACCACGTGCACGCCGACCCGGTCGACCCGATGCCGGTCACCGACCCGGCGATCCTGCTCCACGGCTTCCCGGCCGAGGCGGCCGAGCGGCTGTTCGCCGTCGCCGGCCCGGGCTCCGGCTCGCCGCAGCTGATGGTCGAGGTGCGGCACCTGGGCGGGGCGTACGCCCGCGAGGGCGCGCACCCGACGGCGTTCGACCACCGCGCCGCGCGGTTCAGCGTGCTGGCCGTGGGGATGGCCGCCGACCCCCGCGCCCTGCCGCACGCCGCGGAGCTGTTCGCGACCCTCGCCGACTGGGACACCGGCGGGGTGTGGCCGAACTTCGGCATCCCGCACGACGGGCCCTCGGCGCGGCGCTGCTACTCGGAGGCGACGCTGGCCCGGCTGGCCGAGATCGTGGCGACCTACGACCCGCTGGGCGTGCTGCAGGCCGGCCACTACACGCGGGCGCTGGACTGACCGGTCTGCTCCGCTCGCTCTCCCGTTGATCATGGGGTTGATGTCGGCGACACGGCCGGACCCGCCGGTGGCGTCGACGTCAACCCCATGATCAACGCGGGTGTGTGCGATCAGGCAGCCTGCGTCGCGACCAGTTCCCGCCGCAGCTCGACCGCGTCGATGCCGCGGTCGAGCACGACCTTCATCGCCAGCCCCTGGCCCTCGCGGAGCAGGCCCAGGGCGATGTGGACCTCGGTGATGCTCCTCGACTTCAGCGCGATCGCCTCGCGCAGCGCCAGCTCGAGCACCTTCTTGGCCCGCGGGGTGAACGGGATGTGGCCGGCCGAGGCGTTCCGCCGTCCGCCGGCGTCCAGCGCGCCCGGCCCGAACGCCGCCTCCACCTTGTCCCGGACGGCGTCGAGGTCGATGCCGAGCGTGGTGAGCGCCTCGGCGTCGAGGTCCTCGTTGCTGACCAGCGCGGTGACCGCCTCGACCACGACGGGGTGGGTGAGCCCGTGCCGGGCGAGCACCTGCGCGGCGGGGGTGCCGGACTGCGCGATCAGCGCCAGCAGCAGGTGCTCGGTGCCGATCGATCCGTGCCGCAGCAGCCGCGCCTCGTGCTGCGCGCCGACGACGACCTCGCGGGCGTTGCTCGTGAACCGTTCGAACACGTTCAGTCCTTCCGCCGGAGCGGCCCACGGCCGCGCGCGTACTTCTTGTGCACCGCCTGCCGGGTGACGCCGAGCAACTGGGCGATCTGCTCCCACGTCCAGCCCTGGTCACGGGCGTTGTCGACCTGGAGTGCCTCGAGCCGCTCGACCAGGGTGCGCAGTGCCCGGACGGCCTTGAGGCCGACCGACGGGTCCCGGCTGCTGGCGGCGGAGGCCACCTGTGCTGTGTCCGCCATGCCAGTCAACATAGGTTGACTCGCCCGGCGCTGTCAACTCATTTTGACGCCATCGTCCGCTCAGGCCCCGTCGTGGACCGCGTAGTGGGTGACCGTGACGTCGCGGTCGACCAGGTAGCGGTCGTCCTCGGGGTAGAAGCGGGCCACCTCGACGTCGTCGCCGGCGAACCCGCGGACGGCGTCCAGCGACGTCCAGAAGCTCAGCGTGACCACCTCGGTCCGCCCGTCGCCCAGGTCGCGGGTGAGCATGTGCGCGGCCACGTTCCCGGGCGTGGACCGGTAGTGCGCCATCCCGGTCTGCTCGATGTAGTCGACGTAGGCGTCGCGGTCCTCGGTGCGGACCACGCCCCGCCAGATCCGGGCGATCACCTCGGCTCCTCCCTCCGGCGCGGGTCAGGCGACGGCGGCCTCCTCGCCGCCGGTCAGCCGCACCAGGTCGGTGTAGGTCACGGAGAACATGGTGTGGTGGTCGCCGCCGCCGGCCCAGAGCAGCGGGTGCGCGGCCAGGTCGACGTCGACGACCGTGCGCAGCGGCGCCGGGTGGCCGGTGGGGGCGACCCCGCCGACCTCCTGGCCGGTGGCGGCGGTGACGAACTCCGGCGTCGCGCGGCGGACCCGGGCCGCGCCGACCAGCGCCGCGACCTTCGCGGTGTCCACCCGGTGCGCGCCGCTGGCCAGGACGAGCAGCGGAGCCCCGTCGGCGTCGAAGACCAGGCTGTTGGCGATCGCCCCGACGGCGCAGCCGAGCACCTCCGCGGCGACCGCCGCGGTGGGCACCGGCACGTCGAAGCGGCGCACGTCGGCCGCGATGCCCGCCGCGCGCAACGCGGCGACGACCCGGTCGGCAGGAGCGCTCATCGGGTCCTCCGGTCGGCTCGTCGCTGCCCGCTCACGTCGTGAAGACGATCTTCCCCGCGGTCCGGCCCTGCTCCATCCGCTCGAAGCCCTCCCGCGCCTGCGCCAGCGGCAGCTCGACGTCGATCACCGGGCGGACGCCGGTGACCCGGCACATCTGCACCAGCGACTCGAGCTCCCCGCGGGTGCCCATCGTCGAGCCGATGACCGACAGCTGGGTGAAGAAGACCCGGTTCAGCTCGGCGCCGGGGTTGTAGCCGGTCGTGGCGCCGGAGGTCACCAGCACACCGCCGGGGCGCAGCGACTTCACGCTGTGCGCCCAGGTGGCCTCGCCGACGGTCTCCATGACGCCGTCCACCCGCTCGGGCAGCCGCGCGCCGGTCTCGAACGCCTGCTCCGCGCCGAGGGCGAGCGCGGCCTGCCGTTTCTCCTCGCTGCGCCCGGTCACCCACATCCGGAACCCGGCGGCGCGGCCGAGCGACACCAGCGCGGTGGCGACGCCGCCGCTGGCGCCCTGCACGAGCACCGTCGCCCCCGGCCGCAGCCCCGACTTCACGAACAGCATCCGGTAGGCGGTGAGCCAGGCGGTCGGGAGGCAGGCGGCCTCGGCGAAGGACAGCTCGGCCGGCTTGGGCACCAGGTTGCGCCGGGGGACGGCGACCCGCTCGGCCAGCGTGCCCTGGTGCAGCTCGGAGAAGAGGCTCCGCTTGGGGTCGAGCGTCTCGTCGCCGGTCCAGCCGGGACTGGCGACGACGCCGTGCACGACCACCTCGTTGCCGTCCTCGTCGAGACCGGCGGCGTCGGTGCCGAGGATCATCGGCATCCGCTCCTGCGGCAGGCCCACCCCGCGCAGGCTGAACAGGTCGTGGTGGTTCAGCGAGGCGGCCTTGACCTGCACCGTCGTCCAGCCGTCGGGCGCCTCCGGCTCCGGGCGCTCGCCGATCTCCAGCACGGAGAGCGGGTCCTTCGGGGCGGGCGTCGAGACGAAGGCAGCCAGCATGCCCGGACCGTAACCGAGGTCACCCCGGCCCGGCGACGCGGCCTCCCACCTGCCGCTTTCCGCGGAAACCGCCGCTGGTCGCTTTCCGCGGAAACCGACGGGTGGGGTCAGCGGACCACGACGACGTACTCGCCGCGCGGCACGAACTCGCCGATCACCGGCGCGCCGGGGACTTCACCGGCCAGCAGCAGCCCGCCGGAGGTCTGCGCGTCGGCCAGCAGCAGCGCCTCGTCCTCCGGCACCGCCGACAGGTCGGTGTGCGGGCGCACCCAGTCGAGGTTGCGGCGGGTGCCGCCGGAGACGAAGCCGTCGCCCAGCGCTGCGCGGGCCCCGGCCAGATAGGGGACGGCGGCCGCGTCGACCACCGCCGTCACCCCGCTGGCCCGGGCCATCTTGTAGAGGTGCCCGAGCAGGCCGAAGCCGGTGACGTCGGTGCCGGCGCGGATCCCCGCCGTCACCGCGGCGCGGGCGGCGTCCCGGTTGAGCGCGGTCATCGAGGCGACCGCCTCCTCCGACACCTCGCCGGTGGCCTTCATCCGGCTGTTGAGCACCCCGACACCCAGTGGCTTGGTCAGCGACAGCGGTGTCCCCGCGACGGCGGCGGAGTTGGTGATGAGCCGGTCGAGGTCGACGACGCCGGTCACCGCCATCCCGTACTTGGGCTCGGGGTCGTCGATCGAGTGCCCGCCGCCGACGTGGCAGCCCGCCTCCTGGGCGACGTCGAGACCGCCGCGCAGCACCTCGGCGGCGAGTTCGGCCGGCAGCACGTCGCGCGGCCAGCCGAGCAGGTTCACCGCGACGACGGGGGTGCCGCCCATCGCGTAGACGTCGGAGAGCGCGTTGGCCGCGGCGATCCGGCCGAACGTGTACGCGTCGTCGACGACGGGGGTGAAGAAGTCGGTGGTGAGCACGAGACCCTGACCGCCCGCGATCCGGACGACGGCCGCGTCGTCGCCGTCGTCCAGCCCGACGACGAGCTCGACGGCCGGCTCCCGCGGGCCGGTGGCGGTCAGCCCGGCGACGACGGCCTCGAGCTCGCCCGGCGGGATCTTGCAGGCACAGCCGCCGCCGTGGGCGTACTGGGTGAGCCGGATGCGGGTGGGCGCGGTGGTCACGGACCGACCGTAGCCGCCGGCGGAGGGCGCATCCCTCGACGTCCCGCCCCGTGGGCGTGAGCACGGGCGGAGCCCGAGGGGAGGCGCCGGCTCAGGACCGGCCGCCCGGCAGCGCGACCAGCCGCGGGCGGTCCGACCCCTCGGGAACGGCTGACAGGACCGGGTCGGGAGCCGGGGGACGACGGTGCAGCGCCCGCCCGGCGGGGTGGGCGGACGACGGCGGGACACCCAGACCGGACAGGTCACGGCGCTGCGCGGTCTCGGCCGTGAGCTGGACCTGCTCGATGCGGTCCTCCCGGAACCAGCGGGGCGCCTGCCGCTCCCGGCACCAGGCCACCAGGAACCAGTGGTCGTTGCTCCGGACCAGCAGCTGGGGCTCCACCGTGCGGCGGGAGGCGTTCCCCTTGCCGTCCCGGTAGCGGAGGACCAGCACACGGCGCTGCGCCACGGCCTGCTCGACGAGCGCGCGGAGCTCGGTGGCGTGGCTCGCCTCGGCGCTGACCCACAGGCTGGTGGCCAGCAGCCGGGCGCGGCGGCCCGCGTCGGGCTCCAGGGCGCCCAGGACCTTCTCCAGCGCGCCCCGGCCCGCCTCGGCGTACGGGCCGTCGGGCTGGGCGGCGAGCGCGGCCGCGATGGCCGCGGCCTCCTCGGGGGTGAGGGTGACCGGCGGCAACGTCGCGGCGGGGCGGACCTCGGTGCGCTTCACGCGGCGGATGCTGGCAGGGGGTACCGACAGTTCCCGGCGAGGAGCCGGACGGCGCGCGCACGTACGCTGTCCCGCGGAGGCGTCAGGGCGCCTGGTGGCCCCCGCGGCCTCTAAAGCCGACGTGGCCGAGCAGCTCGGTCAGGCGGGTTCGATTCCCGTCCGCCTCCGCCATCCACCCGCGCGCGGGTCGGCGCATACGCTCCCGGGCGATGAGCGCCGACCCGCGGCGGCAGGTGCCCCGCACCGACACGCTGCTCGCCGACCCCGCACTCGCCGCCGCGGCCGAGCGGCTGGGGCGGCCGCTGGTCAAGGGCGCCGTCCAGGAGGTCCAGCAGCGGATCCGCGCGGGCGCCGTCGCCCCCGACGAGGCGGTCGCCGCCGTGCTCGCCGGACTGCCGTCGACCGCGGGCAGCCTGCGGCCGGTCCTCAACGCCACCGGGGTCCTGGTGCACACCAACCTCGGCCGGTCCCCGCTGTCGCCGGCGGCGGTCGAGGCGATCGCGGCCGCCAGCGGGACCACCGACGTGGAGCTCGACCTGCGCACCGGCCGCCGCGGACCGCGCGGGGAGGCGGCGATCGCCGCGCTGCTCGCGGCCGTGCCGGCGGCCGAGGCGGCGATCGTGGTCAACAACTGCGCCGCCGCGCTGGCGCTGGTCGCCACGGCGCTGCGCGGGGACCTGGTCATCGCCCGCGGTGAGCTGGTCGAGATCGGCGACGGCTTCCGCATCCCCGAGCTGCTGGCCGCCACCGGGGCACGGCTCCGCGAGGTCGGGACGACCAACCGGGTGACCCTCGACGACTACCGCGACGCGGTGGGCGAGGAGACCGGCGCGGTGCTCAAGGTGCACCCGTCCAACTTCGTCGTCCGCGGGTTCACCCGGGCGGTGCCGGTGGCCGAGCTCGCCGCGGCGCTGGCCGGCAGCGGCGTCCCGCTGGTGGCCGACGTCGGGTCCGGGCTGCTGCGACCGCACCCGGCGCTGCCCGACGAGCCGGACCTGCAGGGCACCCTCGCCGACGGCGCCGACCTGGTGCTCGCCAGCGGGGACAAGCTGCTCGGCGGGCCGCAGGCGGGGCTGGTCCTGGGCCGGGCGGACCTCGTGCAGCGGCTGCGCCGGCACCCGCTGTACCGGGCGCTGCGGGTGGACAAGACGACCCTGGCCGCGCTCGAGGCGACGCTGCGCGGCCCCCTGCCGCCGGTGCAGGAGATGCTCGCCGCCGACGTCGCGGGCCTGCGCCGCCGGGCCGAGGCCCTGGCGGCCCGGTTCGCCGCGGCCGGCCTGGACGCCGTCGCGGTGGACGCCGAGGCGCGGGTCGGCGGGGGAGGCGCGCCGGACCACCCGCTGCCGAGTGCGGCGGTCTCGCTGCCCCCCGGGTACGCCGAGGCACTGCGGGCGGGCTCCCCGCCGGTGGTCGGGTACGTCGCCGGCGACCGCACCCTGCTCGACCTGCGCAGCCTGCCGCCCGCGGCCGACGACGCGCTGGCCGGCGCGGTGCTGGCGGTCGGCAGATGACCGGCATGGACGTGACCGGCATGGACGTGATCGCCACCGCCGGGCACGTCGACCACGGCAAGTCGACGCTGGTCCGCGCGCTCACCGGCATGGAGCCCGACCGCTGGGAGGAGGAGCGCCGCCGCGGGCTCACCATCGACCTGGGCTTCGCCTGGACGACGCTGCCGTCGGGACGGCGGCTCGCGGTCGTGGACGTCCCCGGCCACGAGCGGTTCATCGGCAACATGCTGGCCGGCGTCGGCTCGGTGCCCGCCGCGCTGGTCGTCGTCGCGGCGGACGACGGCTGGTCGGCGCAGACCGCCGAGCACGTCGCCGTCCTCGACGCCCTCGGGGTGCGGCACGCGCTGCTGGCCGTGACCAAGGCCGACCTCGCCGACCCGGCGCCGGTGCTCGCCGACGTGCGGGAGCGCCTGGCCCGGACGTCGATGGGCGAGGTGCCCGCGGTGGCGGTCAGCGCGGCCACCGGCGCGGGGGTGCCGGAGGTGGCGGCGGTCCTGGAGACGGTGCTGGCCGGGCTGCCCGCCCCCGACCGGAGCGCGCCCGTGCGGCTCTGGATCGACCGCGCCTTCCCCATCAAGGGCGCCGGCACCGTGGTCACCGGCACGCTCGCCGCCGGCACCGTCGCCCCCGGCGACCGGCTGACGCTGGGCGACCGCGAAGTGGGGGTGCGCGGCGTGCAGTCCCTCGGCCGCCCGGTCGAGCGGGCCGAGGCGACCGCGCGGGTGGCGCTGAACCTGCGCGGGATCGCCGTCGAGGACCTCGACCGCGGCGATGCCCTGCTCACCCCGGGCGCCTTCCGCTCCACCGCCGACGTCGACGTCACCCTCGCTCCGGGGGCCTGGGACGAGGACCGGCTGCCGGCCGAGGCCGTGGTGCACATCGGCTCGGCGGCGGTCGGCGCGCGGCTGCGTCCGCTGGAGGGGACGGCGGTGCGGCTCCGGCTGGCCACCCCGCTGCCGCTGCGGGTGGGCGACCGGCTGCTGCTGCGCGACCCGGGGGCCCGCCGGGTGGTGGGCGCCGACGTGCGCGACGTCGACCCGCCGGAGCTGCGTCGCCGCGGCGCGGCCCGGGCGCGGGCCGCCGAGCTGGCCGCGCAGCCCCTCGGTGAGGCCGGGGCCGCCGCCGACCTGGCCCGGCGGCGCGTCGTCCGGACCGCGGACTTCACCGCGATGGGCTGGCCGGTGCCCGGGGAGGCAACCGCGGTGGGGCCGTGGCTGCTCGCGCCCGGGCTGGTCGACGAGCTGGCCGCGCGGCTGCCCGCGCTCGTCGGCCGGTACCGCCAGCAGCACCCGCTGGAGGCGGGGCCGCCGGTGGCCGTCGTCCGCCGGGAGCTCGGCCTGCCCGACGATGATCTCCTGCGGGCGGTGGTGCGGCCGCCGCTGACGCTCCGCGAGGGACGGGTGGCGGTCGCCGCCGCCGGGCTGCCGCCGCGCGTCCAGCAGGCGGTCGACGCCATCCGCGCCCGGCTGGCCGCCGATCCGTTCGCCGCTCCCGAGGCCCCCGACCTCGCCGCCGCCGGGCTCGGCCCGCGGGAGCTGGCGGCGGCGGTCCGCGACGGCCAGCTGGTGCGGGTCGCCGACGGCGTCTACCTCGCGCCCGGGGTGGAGGAGGTGGCGCGGGCCCGGCTGGCGGCCGTGCCGGCGCCCTTCACCCTCAGCCAGGCGCGGTCGGCCTGGGGCACCACCCGCAGGGTCGCCGTCCCGCTGATGGAGTGGCTCGACGCCCGCGGGGTCACCGAGCGGCTGCCCGACACCACCCGCCGGCTGCGGTAGGGCCGCCGCCGCAGGTCTCCCTGCGCACGCTCGTGCTCTGCGCACCACGGTGGGCAGAGCACGAGCGAGCCGGGACGTACCCGGTCGCCTCGGGGCGGTCGCAGATCACGCCCCGCGCCCCGCCGGGCACCGCCGCCGGCGCGGCACACTGGGAGCAGATGAACACCGTCCTGCCGCTCCTGGAGACGCCGCCGCGCCCCTGGCACCTGCCCGACAGCGCCCGCGAGGGTCTGGCGACCACGCCGTTCGGGCTCTACGTGCACGTCCCGTTCTGCGCCACCCGCTGCGGCTACTGCGACTTCAACACCTACACCGCCGAGGAGCTCGGTCCGGGCGCCAGCCGCAGCGAGTACGCCGGCACCGCGATCGCCGAGCTGCGCCGGGCCGCCGAGACGCTCGGCCCCGACCGGCCTCCGGTGTCCACGGTGTTCGTCGGCGGCGGCACCCCGACCCTGCTGCCCGCCGACGACCTCGCCGCCGTGCTCGCCGCGGTCCGCGAGCTGTTCCCGGTCGCGGACGACGTCGAGGTCACCACCGAGGCCAATCCGGAGACGGTGTCGCCGGCGAGCCTGGCCCGGTTGCGGGAGGCCGGCTTCACCCGGATCAGCCTCGGCATGCAGTCGGCCGCCGAGCACGTGCTCGCCGTCCTCGACCGCCGGCACACCCCCGGCCGCGCCGTCGAGGCCGCGCGGGAGGCCCGCGCGGCCGGCTTCGAGCACGTCAACCTCGACCTCATCTACGGCACGCCGGGCGAGACCGACGCCGACTGGGCCACCTCCCTCGACGCCGTCCTGGCCGCGCCGGTCGACCACGTCAGCGCCTACGCGCTCATCGTCGAGGAGGGCACCCGGCTGGCCCGCCGGATCAGCCGGGGCGAGCTGCCGATGCCCGACGACGACGTCCTCGCCGACCGCTACGAGCAGGCCGACGTCACCCTCCGCCGCGCCGGGTTCGACTGGTACGAGGTGTCCAACTGGGCCACCGACGACGCCGCCCGCTGCCGGCACAACGAGCTGTACTGGGCCAACGCCAACTGGTGGGGCGTCGGCCCCGGCGCGCACAGCCACGTGGGCGGGCTCCGGTGGTGGAACGTCAAGCACCCCGCCGCGTACGCCGGCCGGCTGCTGCGCGGGGAGAGCCCGGCGCAGGACTCCGAGCTGCTCGACGACGACGACCGGGCGCTGGAGACGGTGATGCTGGGCCTCCGGCTCCGGAGTGGGCTGCCGCTCACCGCCCTCTCGCCGGTCGGGCGGCTCCGTGCCACGGACGCCGTCGCCCGCGGGCTGCTCGACGACGCCGCCCACGCCGGCGGCCGGGCCGTCCTCACCGACCGCGGGCGGCTGCTGGCCGACGCGCTGGTCAGGGAGCTGAGCGACTAGGCCGGGAGACGACGAACCCGTTCCGTTTGTCCCGCCCGGGGGCTATGGTGCCCGTTCCGGCAGCGGCGCCGGAGCAGGTCGAGGGGGTGGTCAGCATGGGCGTGCACGTGTCCCGGCAGGCTGTCGGATCCCCGCCCGGCCACCACGCCGCCGTCGCGCCGGCCCCGCTGTCGGGGGGCATGCTCCTCGCCCTCGCGATGAACCGCCGGGCCCGCGGGCTGCGCGGCCTCGACGTCCTCCGCCGCAGCCAGGACCGGGCTCCGCCTCAGGTCTCCTGACTCCCGCCCGGAGTCGCAACCGCCCGATCTGACGCGCACCGCCCGGTGCCCGCGTTCTCTCTGCGTTGCCTCGAGGAGCACTGCCATGACCAGCACCGTCGACACCCCCGTCCCGGCCACCGGCGACTCGCAGTGGGAGCACTTCCGGGCCCGGCTGGCGGCCCAGCGCACCGAGTGCGTGAGGGAGCGCGAACTCGCACTCGCCGACACCGTGCAGTCGCTGCCCGACGACGTCGCCGTCACGCGTGCGGCCTCGCTGCAGCGCACGATCGAGGACATCGACGCGGCGCTGGAGCGCATGGCGGCGGGCACCTACGGGCGTTGCGTCCACTGCGGCACCGACATCCCCGAGGAGCGGCTGGAGCTGCGTCCCTTCGCCACCGGCTGCGTGGCCTGCTCGCAGCGCCGCTGACCGTCCCGACCCCGGGCTGACAGATGTCAGGCCGGGGTCGCGACGTCCCGCACTACTCGCCGGACGCCGCGCTGAGCAGGCTGGTCGCGTGCCCGGAGAGACCGCCCTCGACATCCGCGACCTCACCGTCCGCTACGGCGACGCGGTCGCGGTCGCCGGCCTGGACCTGCAGCTGCGCGCGGGGGAGACCGTCGCGCTGCTGGGGCCCAACGGCGCCGGCAAGTCCACCATCGTCAACGCCGTCCTCGGCCTGGTGTCCTCGACCGGGACCGTCCGGGTGCTCGGCCGCCCACCCGCGGCGGCCATCCGGGCCGGCTGCGTCGGCGCGATGCTGCAGCACGGCGGGCTCCCGGGGGAGACCCGCGTCGGCGAGGTGCTCGACCTGGTCCGGCGCAGCTACCCGCGCGCCTGGCCGCTGGCCGACCTGGTCGTCACCGCCGGCATCGACGGCCTGCTCGACCGGCCGACCGACGCCCTCTCCGGCGGGCAGCGCCAGCGGGTCCTGCTCGCCCTGGCCCTGGCCGGGCAGCCGCCGCTGCTGCTGCTCGACGAGCCGACCTCCGCCATGGACGTCGAGGGCCGCCGCGCCTTCTGGACGACGATGCGCGGGCTGGCCGACCGCGGCACGACCGTCGTCTTCGCCACCCACCACCTCGAGGAGGCCGACGCCGTCGCCGACCGCGTGGTCGTGGTCGCCGGCGGGCGGGTGGTCGCCGACGGGACCGCCGCGGAGGTCAAGGCCGGCACCTCCGGCCGCACGGTCGCGTTCACCGCCACCCCGGGCACCCCGATCGACGGGCTGCCCGGCGTCACCGCCGTCGCCCGGCAGGGCGACCGGATCACCCTCAGCACCGACGACGTCGAGGCGACCCTGCGCACGCTGCTCGCCGGCGGGCGGCTGCCCGACCTGCAGGTGCGCGGGGCGAGCCTCGAGGAGGCCGTCCTGTCCCTCACCGCCGTCCGACCCATCCCGATCGGAGCCGACCGATGAACACCCTGCTCCGCTTCCAGCTGCGGCGCGTGGGCCGCAACCGGCAGTTCCTCTTCTTCACCGTGCTGCTGCCGGCGCTGTTCACCGTGTTCTTCACCGAGATCCTCGGCGGGCAGGCCGGCAGCACGGCGGAGTACCAGGTCTACGCGACCACCTACATGGTCTCGATGATGGCCTACGGCGCCCTCGGTGCCGCCCTGGGCGCGACCATCCGGGTCTCCTTCGACCGGGCCTCGGGCTGGCTGCGCCAGCTGCGGATCACGCCCGTGCCGACATCGTCGGTGGTCACCGTCGACGTGGCCGTCGGGATGCTGCTGACCCTGCCCAGCCTGGTCGTCGTCGCGCTGGTCGGCGGGCTGGTCAACGGCGTCGAGCTGGCGCCGCTGACCTGGGTCGGCCTGGTCGCCGTGCTGTGGCTGGGGTCCGGGGCGTTCGTCGCGCTCGGCCTGCTGGTCGGTCACACCCTGGACGAGAAGGCCGCGGGCGGCGCCGTCGGCATCCTCGGCGTGGTCCTGGCCGCGCTGGGCGGGCTGTGGGTGCCGGTGCAGGTCTTCCCCGCGTTCCTCGGCGCGCTGGCGCACACCCTGCCCTCCTACTGGTACGCCCAGCTGGGCCGCGACGTCGTCGCCCTGGGCGGGCCGGCGCCCCTGACGGTGCTGGCGGTGGCCGGGTTCACCGCCGCCTTCGCGGTCCTGGCGACGGCGGTGGCGCGGCGCCGTCCGCTGCACGCCGTCGCCGGCTGAGCCGGGCTAGCGTCGCCGCCGTGGACCCGCGCACCCGCTGGCAGCGCCTGGTGTGGACGCTGCCCTGGCTGCTGTTCCAGGTGTTCCCGCTCGCCGAGCTGGTGAGCACGCCGCGGCCGGCGGCGGTCCGGGTGGTCGCCGTCCTGGGACTGGTCGCCTTCACCGTCGTCTACCTGGCCGTGTTCAACCGGATGTCCGTGCGCGGCTGCGGGGTGCCGTGGCGGCAGCTGGCCGTCGTCGCGGTCCTGGGTGTCGGGCTGGCGGTCTGGCTGGGGCCGGCGTGGGCCGGGCTGATGATCTACGTGGCGGCGGCGGCAGCCGTCGGGCTGCCCGAGCGCTGGGTGTGGCCGGCGGTCGGCGGTGCCGCCGCGGTCTGCGCGTCCGTCCTGGCCGCCCACGACATGCTCGGCGAACTGTTCATCCTGCCGCTGATGTGCGTGCTGACCGGGTTCGCGCTGCGCGGCATCCGCTTCCTCGTCTCGGTCAACGCCGAGCTGACCGAGGCGCGGGAGGAGCTGGCCCGGGCCGCCGTCGCCGAGGAGCGGCTGCGCTTCGCCCGCGACCTGCACGACCTGCTCGGCCACAGCCTGTCGCTCATCGCGCTCAAGAGCGAACTGGCCGGGCGGCTGGCCGAACGCGACCCGGCGCGGGCCCGGGCGGAGATGGCCGACGTCGAGAGCACCGCCCGCCGCGCGCTGGCCGAGGTGCGCGAGGCGGTCAGCGGCTACCGCCAGATCGGCGTCGCGCTGGCGCTGGCCGAGGCCCGCGCCGCGCTGTCGGCCGCGGACATCACCCTGCGGGCGCCGTCGCGCGTGCCCGAGCTCCCGGGGCCGGTGGACGCGGTGCTCGGCTGGGTGGTGCGGGAGGCGACGACCAACGTGCTCCGGCACAGCGGCGCGCGCACCGTCGTCGTGACGCTCGCGGTCGCCGACGAGGACGCCGCGCTCACCGTCACCGACGACGGTCGCGGCCCGGCCGGTGGTGCGCCCGGGGCCGGGCTGTCCGGACTCGAGGAGCGGCTGGCCGCGCGCGGGGGCCGGCTGGACACGGGCGAGGCGCCCGGCGGCGGCTTCCGGCTCGCCGCGCGGGTCCCCGCCCACGCCCGGGTGAGCGCGCCGTGATCCGGGTGCTCATCGCCGAGGACCAGACGATGGTCCGCGGCGCGCTGCGCGCGCTGCTGGAGCTGGAGGAGGACCTCGAGGTGGTCGCCGAGGTCGGCCGGGGGGACCTGGTCGTCGGCGCGGCCCGCGAGCACCGGCCGGACGTCGCGCTGCTCGACATCGAGATGCCCGGCTGCGACGGGCTGGAGGCCGCGCGGGCGCTGGCCGACGCGGTGCCGGGCTGCCGGGCCGTCGTCCTCACCACCTTCGGCCGGCCGGGCTTCCTGCGCCGGGCCATGGAGGTCGGCGCATCGGGGTTCCTGGTGAAGGACGCCCCCGTCGCCGAGTTGGCGCGGGCCATCCGGGCGGTGGTGGCGGGGGAGCGGGTCATCGACCGGGACCTCGCGGCGGCGGCGCTGGCGCTGGGGGCCACCCCGCTGTCGGCGCGGGAGGCCGACGTGCTGCGCGAGGCCGCCGACGGGGCGACGGTCGCCGACATCTCCCGGCGGCTGTTCCTCTCCGAGGGGACGGTCCGCAACTACCTGTCCTCGGCGATCGGCAAGACCGGCGCCCGCACCCGCGTCGAGGCGGCGCGGGTGGCGGAGGAGAAGGGCTGGCTCTGACGGATTCCTGTTGGGGCGGCCCCGTCCCGGGTCCCGCCGCGAGCCTGCGAGGGGCGGGGAGGACGGGGTCCTTCTTCAGTCTCGCTGGCCGGGCACCGGCGGCTGGATCTGCATGGCGGCGGTCGTCGGGCCGGAGGGCTCGGGTGACATGAGCGTGTCCAGGTCCAGCACCCGGACGTGGATGACGTTGCGCTGCTGCAGCGCGGCCCGCAGCGCGCGGTGCAGGCCGTCCTCGAGGTAGAGCTCGCCCTGCCACTGGACGGCGTGCGGGAAGAGGTCCCCGTAGAAGGTCGAGTCGTCGGCGAGCAGGGTGTCCAGCGCCAGCTCACGCTTGGTGGCGACCAGCGTGTCCAGCCGGATCTGCCGGGGCGGGATCATCGCCCAGTCCCGGGTCGAGAGGCCGTGATCGGGGTAGGGCCTGCCGTCACGGACCGCTTTGAAGATCAGGGCACCGACCTCTTCCCTGCGAGCCCCCGCGCGGGCACCGGAACCGACGTCCGAGCCTATCCACCGCCGTCCCGGCCCCGCCGCCGCCGGGTCCCCCGTCCGCGCGAGCCGCGCGACGCCGGGAGCCGATCGACGTATGCTGGTCTGGCACTCTGAACGTGCGAGTGCCAGTCGTACGAGTGTCCGGCGCCGAGGAGCGCCCGGGGCGTCTCCGCGAGGGTGCCGCACGACGCGTCGACCGGTACGGGGAGGTGTCACCGTGGCGCACGACGAGCGCCGCCTGCAGGTCCTGCGGGCCATCGTCCAGGACTACGTCTCGACCAACGACCCGGTGGGCAGCAAGGCCCTCGCCGAGCGGCACGACCTGGGGGTCTCCCCGGCGACCATCCGCAACGACATGGCCGTCCTCGAGGAGCAGGGCTACATCACCCAGCCGCACACCAGCGCCGGCCGGGTGCCCACGGACAAGGGCTACCGGCTCTTCGTCGACCGGCTCTCGGCGGTGAAGCCGCTGTCGACGGCCGAGCGCCGGGCGATCGAGCGGTTCCTCGACGGCGCCCTCGACCTGCACGACGTGCTCAACCGGACGGTGCGGCTGCTGGCGCAGCTCACCCACCAGGTCGCCGTCGTCCAGTACCCGACGCTGTCCCGCAGCGCGGTGCGCCACCTCGAGGTGGTGCCGGTGACCAGCTCCCGGCTGCTGCTGGTGCTGATCACCGACACCGGCCGGGTCGAGCAGCGGCTGATCGAGTGCGCGGTCGACGTCGAACCCGACGACGTCGCCGACCTGCGGGCGCTGCTGAACGCCGCGTTCAGCGGGGCCCGGCTGGCCGAGGCCGGCGGCAAGGTGCCCGAGCTGCTGGAGACCGCACCGCTGCACGTGCGGCCGCTGGTCGCCTCGGTGAGCGCGGCGCTGATCGAGACCCTCGTCGAGCCGGGGGAGGACCGCCTGGTCATCGGCGGGACGGCGAACCTCGCCCGCGAGGCCCGCAACCCCGGCAGCCTGCGCCCGTTGTTGGAGGCGCTGGAAGAACAGGTCGTGGTCCTGCGGTTGATCAGTGAGGTGGACACCGGCGGCGCGGTGCTCGTGCGCA
This sequence comes from Geodermatophilus sp. CPCC 205506, assembly GCF_051383635.1. NCBI lineage: Bacteria > Bacillati > Actinomycetota > Actinomycetes > Geodermatophilales > Geodermatophilaceae > Geodermatophilus > Geodermatophilus sp. CPCC 205506. Next base: position 18,113 of record NZ_JALPKP010000006.1, read on the forward strand.
TCGGCGAGGAGAACGCGCACGAGGCGCTCACCGGTGCGTCGGTCGTCTCCGTGGGCTACGGCTCCGGCGAGCGCGCACTGGGTGGCCTGGGCATCGTCGGTCCCACCCGCATGGACTACCCAACGAACATGGCCGCGGTGCGAGCCGTGGCCCGCTACGTCGGCCTGATCCTGGCCGAGAGCTGAGGCTGAGACTTCTCGATGGCAACCGACTACTACGGCGTCCTGGGGCTGTCCCGCGGGGCCAGCGACAGCGACATCAAGAAGGCCTACCGGCGGCTGGCCCGGGACCTCCACCCCGACGTCAACCCCGACCCGGGCGCCAAGGAGCGATTCCAGGAGATCAGCCGGGCCTACCAGGCGCTGACCGATCCGGAGAAGCGCCGGATCGTCGACCTCGGCGGCGACCCGTTCGACAACGGCGCCGGCGCGGCGGGCAGCCCGTTCGGCGGCGCGGGCTTCGGCGGCCTCGGCGACATCATGGACGCCTTCTTCGGCGGCGGGGGCACCACGCGCGGGCCGCGCAGCCGGGTCCGTGCCGGTGGGGACGCGCTCATCCAGCTGGAGCTGGACCTCGACGAGACGGTCTTCGGCACCACCGAGGACATCACCGTCGACACCGCCGTCCTCTGCGACCTCTGCACCGGTGCCGGCACCGCCCCCGGCACCCACGCCACCACCTGCACCACCTGCGCCGGCCGCGGCGAGGTGCAGAGCGTGCAGCGGTCCTTCCTGGGCCAGGTCGTCTCCTCCCGCACCTGCCCGACCTGCGCCGGCACCGGCCAGGTCATCCCCGAGCCGTGCACCAGGTGCGGTGGCGACGGGCGGGTGCGGGCCCGGCGGACCATCCAGGTCAAGGTGCCCGCCGGCGTCGAGGACGGCATGCGGATCCGGCTGACCGGGCACGGCGAGGTCGGTCCCGGCGGCGGCCCGGCCGGCGACCTGTACGTGGAGATCGTCGAGCGGGCGCACCCGGTGTTCACCCGCAACGGGGAGGACCTGCACTGCCGGGTCACCCTGCCGATGACCGCCGCGGCACTGGGCACCACGCTCACGCTGGAGACCCTGGACGGCGACGAGGAGATCGACATCCGCCCGGGCACCCAGTCCGGCAGCGTGCTCACGCTGCGGGCCAAGGGCGCCCCGCGGCTGCGGGCCACCGGGCGGGGCAACCTGCACGTCCACGTCGAGGTCGAGACGCCCACCCGGCTGGACGCCGAGCAGGAGAAGCTGCTCCGCGAGCTGGCCGTGCTGCGCGGTGAGGACCGCCCGGCGTCGTCCTCGGAGGGGCAGGGCGGGCTGTTCTCCAAGCTGCGGGACGCGCTGAAGTGAGCGTGGCGGCCGACGACCGGGTACCCGAGCTCGACGGGGCGCCGCTGTTCCTGCTCGACGAGCTGCCCGACGCCGCGGAGCTCCTGGTGCCCGGCCCCGAGGGCCGGCACGCGGTCGACGTCCTGCGGATGACCCCGGGGGAGCGGGTGCGCGTGGGCGACGGCCGCGGCACCGTCGCCGACGGCGAGGTGGTCGCCGCCGGTCCCGAGGGGCTGCGGGTGCGGGTCTCGGTGCGGCACGAGGTGCCCCCGCCCGCGCTGGAGCTGGTCCTCGTGCAGGCTCTCCCCAAGGGCGAGCGCGGGCCGCTGGCCGTGGAGCTGGCGACCGAGCTCGGCGTGGACCGGATCGTGCCCTGGGCCGCCGCGCGCTGCGTCACCCGCTGGCGGGAGGACCGCGCGGCCAAGGGCGTGGCCAAGTGGCGGGCCGCGGCCCGCGCGGCGAGCAAGCAGTCCCGCCGTCCGCGGGTCCCCGAGGTCACCGACGTCATGACCACCCGCCAGGTGTGCGGGGCGCTGGCCGACGTCGACCTGGCGCTGGTGCTGCACGAGCAGGCGCGGCACCCGCTGGCGCGGGTGGACCTGCCGTCGTCCGGTGCCATCGCGGTCGTCGTCGGCCCCGAGGGCGGGCTGACCGACGGCGAGGTCGTGGCGCTCAGCGCGGCCGGCGCCCGGCCGGTCCGGCTGGGCCCGGAGGTGCTGCGGACGTCGACCGCGGGTGCGGCCACTCTCGCCGCCCTCTCCGTCCGCACCCGCTGGGCCTGAGCAGCCGCCGGACCCGCGTCGTCGTCGCCGACCTCGCGCTGCACGGCGAGGTCGGCGGCCGCGGGGTGAGGACGGCGATCAGCGCAGGGCGCGGCGGGCCCGGTCGCTGACCAGGTCGACCAGCCAGGTCAGGACGACGATCGCGGCGAGGACCGTGGTCACCGCCGCCCAGTCGAACGCGGCCATCTCCGACGCCAGCAGCGCACCCAGCCCGCCGGCGCCCAGCAGCCCGACAAGGACCGTGTCGCGGATCGTCACCTCCCACCGGTACAGGGCGTAGGCCAGCACCGGCCCGGCCGCCCGCGGCAACACCCCGTACAGCCAGCCCCCGGCCGGGCGGGCGCCGAGCGCCGTCACCGCCGCCCGTGGCCGCGGGTCGAGCTCCTCGGTCGCCTCCGCGGCCAGCCGGCCGAGCACGCCGAGGGTGTAGACGCCCAGCGCCAGCGCGCCGGGGAGCACGCCGGGGAGCAGCAGGAACAGCAGCACGAGCGCCCACACCGGCGGCGGCACCGCGCGCAGGAGCAGCAGCGCGATCCGCGCCAGGGTGCCGGCGACCCGCCGTCCGGGCCGCAGCCGGCCGGCCGGCCGCGCGGCCACCCCGGCGACCAGCACGGCACCCGCCGTGGCCACGGCGATCGCGACCACCGACATCTGCACGGTCTCCACCGCGAGGGCGCCGATCGAGCGCAGCAGTTCGCCGTCGGTCGCCGGCGGCCAGGCCGCGCCCAGCACGTAGGCCAGCTGCTCCCGGGTCCGGTCGGAGGCCAGGGTCGCCGGGGTGAGCGCCAGGTACCACCACGACCACGCGACCAGCGCGACCGTGCCCAGGACCGCGGCGGTGAGCACCGGGTCGCGGCGCGGGCCCGCGGCCGGGGCGGCCAGCCGCCGGCGCACCGCCCGCCCGGCGACCTCGGCGAGCGCGCACAGCAGCGCGAGCGCGTAGACCGCACTCCACACCTGGTCCCACCGCAGCGAGGCGAACGACAGCGACAGCTGGTACCCCAGTCCGCCGGCGCCGATCAGCCCCAGGACGACGGCGGAGCGGACCGCGCACTCCAGCCGGTAGAAGGAGTAGGAGAGCAGCCCGCCCGCCGCCGGGGGCAGCAGCCCGTAGAGCGCAGCGGGGACCCGCCCCGACCCGGCGGCGAGCAGCGCGGAGTAGCTGCCGGGCGGCACCTCGTCGACCAGGTCGGCGAAGACCTTGGCGGTGACCGCGCCGTAGGGCACCCCGATGGCGAGCACCCCGACCCAGGGGTCCAGTCCCAGCATGTTGACCAGGAGCAGGCCCCACACCGCCTCGTGCAGTCCGCGGGGGACGGCGAGAGACGCCCGCGCGGAGTGCCAGCCGAGCCGGCGCCGTCCCCACGTGGTGCGCGAGACGAGCACCGCACCGGCGGCGCCGAGCACCAGCGCGAGCGCCGTCCCCAGCGCGGCGTAGGCGACGGTGACCAGCGCCGACCCGGCGAGGACGCCGAGGAACTCGCCGTCCAGCGCGGGGGAGAGCGCGCCCGCGGCGAACCGGCCGAACTGCGCCGTCCCGCCGGCGTTGACCACCTCGCCCGCGAACAGGCCGGACCCGGCCAGCGACCACCCCAGCAGCGCCACCGCGCCCAGCCCCCACGCCCACCGCCGCCGGTCGCGGCGCAGCGGCGGCGCGGCCGGCGCCACCGGCCGGGTCAGCACGGCGGTCATGCCGGCGCCCCGTAGAACCCGGCCAGGTCGGCGGGCGACAGCGCCGCGACCGGGCGGTCCAGCACCACCCGCCCGCCGGCCAGGCCGACCACCCGATCGCAGTGCCGCCATACCAGGCCGGGGTCGTGCAGCGCGGCGACCAGCGCACCGCCGCGCTCCCGGGCGAGCTCAGCGAGCAGCGCGAGCGCGCGGTCGGCGAGGACCGGGTCCAGCGCGGACGCCGGCTCGTCGGCGAGCACCAGGTCGGGTCGCTGCACGAGCAGCCGGGCGATGGCCACCCGCTGGCGCTGACCACCGGAGAGCCGCTCGGTGCGGTCGAACACCCGGTCGGCGAGGTCCACGCGGTCCAGCGCGGCGAGCGCCTCGGGCACCCCCTGCGGCCGCAGCAGCGACCACGCCGCCCAGCCCGCCGACCACTCCGCCAGCCGGCCGGCGTTGACGTTGTGCACCACGCGCAGCTGGCCGACCAGCTCCAGGTGCTGGTGCACCGTGCCCACGCGGGAGCGCAGCCGGCGCAGCGCGCGCCCGGACAGGGCGGCCGGGTCGGCACCCAGCACCCGCACCGTTCCCGCGGTCGGCGTCACCGAGCCGTTGGCCAGGCCGATCAGCGTCGACTTGCCCGCGCCCGAGGCGCCGACGAGGGCGACGCGCTCGCCGGGGCCGACGGTGAGGTCGACCCCGGCCAGCGCCGTCGTCCTGTCGAACCGGACCGCGACGCCGTCCAGCCGCAGGACGGCGGTCAGCTGACCAGCCCCAGGTCGCGGCCGATCTCCTCGATCTGGTCGTAGTTGGACGCCTCGGTGGGCACGAACGCCCCCGCCCCGAACAGCTCGAGCACCTCGGCGTCGGCCGGGTCGTCGGCCGCCAGGCCGGTGAAGTGGTCGAGCAGCCGGTCGCCGAGGTCGTCGACGCCGAGCCGCTCGGCGGAGCGCGGGCCGAGCAGCCAGTGGTAGTCGTGGTAGGGCGCTGTCTCGGTGTAGAGGACGACGGCCGGGTCGACCGCGCCCTCCTCCGACCGCGAGGTCCAGACCTGCCTGTTCAGCACGCCGGCCTGGTAGCTGCCCGACGCCACCAGGGCCAGCGTGGCGTCGTGCGAGCCGGAGAAGCCGGGCCCGCCCGGGAACCCCTGCGGGTCGACGCCGGCCTCGCGCAGGAAGTAGGCGGGCATCAGCCGGCCGGAGGTGGAGGTCTCGCTGCCGTAGGTGAAGCGCAGCGGCGCCAGCGCGGTGAGGTCGTCCGACGGCGCCAGACCGGTGCCGGCGTTGACCACGAACACCGAGGTGAACCGCTCGTCGATGTCGCGCTGGGCGATCGGCTCGGCGCCGGGGGTCTGCAGCCGTGCCTGGACGCCGGTGAGCCCGCCGAACCAGACGAGGTCGAGGTCGCCGGTGCGGAACAGCGAGACGGCGGCGCCGTAGTCGGTGACCGGGCGGTACTCGACGTCGAGGCCCAGCGCGGCCGCCATCGAGTCGGCGACGGTGCCGTACAGGCGCTGGAGGACCTCGGGGTCCTGGTCGGGGATGGCGCCGATGCTCAGCGGGGCCAACGAGCCGGTCGGGCCGGAGGCGGCCTGCGAGAGCGGGGAGGAGCGGCCGCAGCCGGTGACCGCCGCGGCGAGGGCGGCGCCCGCACCGGCGAGCAGGGTGCGGCGGGACAGCGGGGGGAGGAGGGACTGGGACTCGAGGACACCCGACCGGGCGACGCGACGGGTGCTCACTACGTCCTCGAGCGGGGGCGGGGAACGGGCACGTGACACCTCCGGGGGAGACGGGGACGGTCGTCCTCATCCTGACCCACGCCGCAGGTCACGGCCGGGCCGAGGCCACAGCATCTCGGTCCGCCCGTTCGGTAACGGTCTGGGAAACGGCTCTGCGGCCCTGCCCGGGACGGCCGCACATGTGCTCAACTGACGCCTGCGACCGGCCGGGGAGCCCTGGTCCGGCCGCAGGGCGACCGCCGTGGGGCGGACGGCGGCCCGCTGCTCCAGCCGCGTCCGCCAGGTGGCCCGTCGTCTCCGGCGCCGCCGCCGCGACGACAGGAGAGACATGCGCGTTCAGCTCAGCACCGTGGCCGCGGCCACCGCCGCGGTCGTCGTCCTCGCCTCCTGCGCCTCGGACGACGCGGACGGCGGCGGCTCGGCCGCCTCGGGGAACCTGACCGGTGAGGGCACCGGCGACTCCTGCACCATCGACGGCGAGGTGCCGATCGGGGCGGTGCTGAGCCTCACCGGCGCCGCCGCCAGCTACGGCGAGTCCCAGCAGCGCGGGCTGGAGCTGGCCGCCGCGCAGCTGGCCGAGAAGGGCGGCGTCACCTACGACCTCGTGATCGAGGACGACCAGACCGACCCACGGCAGGGCATCACGCTCTTCGACCAGTTCGTCTCGCAGGACGTCAGCCTGATCATCGGTCCCACCCTGTCCAACGCGGCCCTGCAGGCCGACCCCATCGCGCAGGAGGCCGGCGTGCCGGTGCTCGGCATCTCCAACACCGCCGCCGGCGTCACCGACATCGGGGACTACATCTTCCGGAACTCGCTGACCGAGCAGGCGGTCATCCCGCAGACCATCGCCGAGGCGACCGAGCGGTTCGGCCTCTCCCAGGTGGTCGTCCTGTACAGCAACGACGACGCGTTCACCGAGTCCGGCTACGACGCCTTCGCGGCCGCGCTGGAGGAGGAGGGCGTCGAGGTGAGCGAGACCCTGACCTTCTCCAAGGCCGACACCGACTTCCGCGCGCTGCTGACCCAGGCGCAGCAGAGCACCCCGGACGCGCTGGTCGTCTCGGCGCTGATCGAGGCGGCGATCCCGTTGGTGACCCAGGCCCGCGAGCTCGGCATCGACGTCCCGATCATCGGTGGCAACGGGTTCAACAACCCCCAGCTGATGGCCGACGCCGGTGCCGCTGCCGAGGGCGTCGTCGTGGGCGCCGCGTGGAACTCGTCCTCCGACAACCCGGAGAACACCGCCTTCCTCCAGGACTTCGAGGCGGAGTTCGGTACCCAGCCCGACCAGTTCGCCGCCCAGGCCTACGCCGGGTTGATGCTCGTCGACACCGCGGTCCGCGCCACCTGCGCCGCCGACCGGGAGAGCCTCAAGGAGGCGCTCGGCCAGCTGGAGAACGTCCCGACCGTCCTCGGGGACTTCTCCATCGACGAGAACCGTGACGCCGTCCACCCGGCCGTCGTGCAGGTCGTCCAGAACGGCCAGTTCGCCGTCCTGGAGTGATCCGGTCGCCCGGCGACGAGTGGGGGACCCCTGTGCAACAGCTGGTCAACGGCATCTTCATCGGCTCGATCTACGCGCTGTTCGCCATCGGGTTCACCCTGGTCTTCGGCATCCTGGACCGGCTGAACCTGGCGCACCCCGCGGTGTTCGCCGCCTCGGCGTTCGTGGGGATCGAGCTCGTCGAGCGGGCCGGGCTGTCCCTGTGGGCGGCCCTGCCGATCGTGTTCGTCTTCGGCGCGGTCCTCGGTCTGGTCATCGAGCGGCTGGCGTTCCGGCCGCTCAAGGGCCGGGCCGACGCCCACTTCGCCGGGCTGATCTCCTCCATCGCCCTGGCCGGGATGCTCATCGCCCTCCTGCAGTGGCGGTACGGGCCCGACACCCGGCGCTTCCCGGCGGGGTCGTTCCCCGACACCCGACTCGAGGTGGCCGGGGCCCAGGTCACGCTGGTGCAGGTCGTGATCCTGGGCGTCTCCCTGGCCCTGATGGTCGGCCTGACCTTCCTGGTCACCCGGTCCCGGCTCGGACGCGGCATGCGAGCCGTCGCGGAGAACCCGACGGCGGCCCGCGTGCTGGGTGTGAACGTCGACCGGATCACCGCCGTCACCTTCGCGATCTCCTCCGCCCTCGGCGCGGTCGCCGGCGTCCTGTTCGCCATCAACGTGAACACCGCCCAGCTCGGCATGGGCTCGGCGATCGAGCTCAAGGGCCTGGCGGTGATCATCGTCGGCGGGATGGGGTCCCTGCCCGGGGCGATGATCGGCGGGCTGGTGCTCGGGCTGGCCGAGGTCTTCGCCGTGCAGTACATCGGGTCGTCCTGGCGCGACGTGATCGCCTTCGGGCTGTTGTTCGTCATCCTGCTCGTGCGCCCGCAGGGCCTGCTCGGTGCCCGGAAGGTCCGGGAGGTCTGATGCTGCTCGAGTACGCCACGACGCTGACGTTCATCGCCCTGGGCGCGATCTTCGCCTACTCGTTCTACGCCGTCCTCATCGCCGGTCAGCTGAGCCTGGGCCAGGCCGGGTTCGCCTCCCTGGCCGCGTTCACCGCGGCCGGCCTCGCTCCGGACAGGGAGCGGGTGGGCGAGTTGCCGGCCCTGCTGGTCGCCGTCCTGATCGGCATGGCCGTCGGCGCAATCGCTGCGGTCGTCCTGGGCCTGCCGACGATGCACCTGCGGGGGGTCTTCCTCGCCATCGCCACCCTCGGGTTCGCCGAGGCGGTGCGCGTCGTGCTCCTCAACCAGGAGTGGACCGGGGGTGCCCAGGGGCTGGCCGTGCCCCGGATCCTCACCGTGGGGACGGCGTGGGCGGCGCTCGCCCTCGTCGCCTACTGGTTCTGGCGGATGGGGCGCTCCCGCTACGGCCGGGCCCTCGAGGCGATCCGGGAGGACGAGCTGGCCGCCCGGTCCATGGGCATCGACGTGGGACGCCACCGGCTCACCGCGTTCGTCACCGCCGGTGCGGTCGCCGGCCTGTACGGCGTCCTGTTCGCGTATTACGTGCGGCTCATCGCGCCGGGTGACTTCGACTTCACCGCCGCCGTCGACGGCCTGGTCACCGCGGTGGTCGGCGGCTCGACGATGTTCCTCGGCCCGCTGCTGGGCAGCGGCTTCCAGACCGTGGTCCCGGAGGTCCAGCGCGCCGTCGGCGTGGAGGCCGGCTGGATCCGGCCGTTCCTGGCCGGGCTCCTGCTGCTCGTGGTGATCCTCTTCCTGCCGGGTGGCCTGGCCAGCCTCATCCCCCGGCGCACCCGCATGCCGGCGTCGCGGGGCCAGGGAGCCGACGGCGGGCCGCACCTCACCGCGCGACGCCACCCGGCCGCGGGCGACACGGTGGTCAGCGTCACCGGCCTGGGCAAGGAGTACGGCGGGGTCCATGCCGTCAGGGACGTCGACCTCGAGGTGCGCGGCGGCGAGGTCCTCGGCCTGATCGGTCCCAACGGGGCCGGGAAGACGACCCTGGTGAACATGATCAGCGGGGTGGTACCGCCGAGTTCGGGCCGCGGCGCGGTGCTGGGCGCACCACTGGGGCGCACGCCCGTGCACAAGCTGGCGGGGGCCGGGGTGAGTCGCACCTTCCAGCACTCCAAGCTGTTCAACCGCCTCTCGGCGCTGGAGAACGTCCTGGTGGGGGCCCACCTCGTCAGCCGCCCGACCTTCCTGCGCCGGTTGCTGTGGCTGCCCTCGGCCCGCCGCGACGAGCGGGCCGCGCTCCAGCACGCGGCCCGGTGCCTGCAGCGGGTCGGGCTGGCCGACCTGGCGGGGTCCCGGGCGTCGGCCCTGTCCTACGGTGACCAGCGCCGGCTGGAGATCGCCCGGGCCCTCGCCTCGGACCCGTCGCTGCTGATCCTCGACGAGCCGGCCGCCGGCATGAACCACGTCGAGGCGGCGAGGCTGTCGGCGCTGATCCGGTCGCTGGCCGAGGAGGGACTGACCATCCTCTTCATCGAGCACAACGTCGGCATGGTCCTGGAGACCTGCACCCGGGTGGTGGTGCTCGACTTCGGCGAGGTCATCGCCAGCGGCTCACCGCAGCAGATCGCCGCGGACCCGGCCGTCATCGAGGCCTACCTCGGGACCGAGCACGACGAGCCGGTCACCGGGTCGATCGCCGAGGGGACCCTGCCCGACCCGACCGGGGGCGGCACCGACGGGACGGCGGCCGGGGCGGTCACCAACGTGCGACCGGGCGCGGCCGGCACGCTCGACCCGCCGGACACCACCCCGAGGAACGCGCCGTGAGCGATCCCATCCTCTCGGTGGACGACCTCCGGGTGAGCTACGGACGGGTCGAGGCCGTCCGCGGCGTGTCCTTCCGGGCCGACCCGGGATCCCTCGTGACGCTGGTCGGGGCGAACGGTGCCGGCAAGTCCTCGGTGATCAACGCCGTCTCCGGGATGCTGCGCCCGGCGGGCGGCCGGATCACCTTCGAGGGTCGGGACATCACCCGCACCCCCGCGCACAAGCTGGTGGGCCGCGGCGTCGTCCAGGTGCCCGAGGGGCGGCAGATCCTGGCCACCCTCACCATCGAGGAGAACCTCCAGATGGGTGCGTGGCACACCGGCGGCGCGTCCCAGCGCGCCATCGACGCCGTCTACGACCGGTTCCCGGTGCTGGCCGAGCGCCGGGCGCTGCCGGCCGGGGCGCTCTCCGGCGGTGAGCAGCAGATGCTCGCCATCGCCCGCGCACTCGTGGCCGCCCCGACCGTCATGCTGATGGACGAGCCGTCGATGGGCCTCGCTCCGCGGATCGTCGACGAGGTGTTCCGCGTCATCGGGGAGATCCGCGCGTCGGGCACCACGGTCGTGCTGGTCGAACAGAACGCCCGCCGGGCCCTGCGGGTGGCCGACCACGGTTACGTGTTGCAGAGCGGTGAGATCGTCCACTCCGGCCCGGCCGCGGAGCTGCTCGCCGACGAGCGGATCGTGGAGGCCTATCTCGGGGTCGACGGCACCTCGGGGCGGCGGAGCGGTCCGGCCGATCAGGGTCGGCGGGCCGATTAGGGTCGGTGCCGTGTCCGACTGCCTGTTCTGCCGCATGGTCGCCGGTGAGATCCCCGCCGACGTCGTCCACGAGACCGACCGCGTGTTCGCGTTCCGGGACATCAACCCCCAGGCCCCGACGCACGTCCTGGTGATCCCGAAGGAGCACCACCCGACCGTGGCCGCGCTGGCCGCCGCCGACCCAGGGCTCCTCGGCGCGGTGGTCGGGGCGGCGCAGGCGGTCGCCGTCCAGGAGGGCCTGGTCGGCGAGGACGGCGTCGAGCCCGGTTACCGGGTGGTGACCAACACCGGCCCGCAGGCCGGGCAGACGGTGCACCACGTGCACCTGCACCTCCTGGGCGGCCGGCACCTGAACTGGCCCCCCGGCTGACGTGCCCGGAGGGGGCAGAAATGGCCATTTCTGCCCCTCCGGGCCCGGCCCGGGCGGGTGACCTGCGCCTCGGACGGCGGTTCGCGGGGTGCGGCGCGGGTAGACTCGACGGGGTCCGCCAAATCCCCAGCAGGAAGGCAGGGTCGAGGGTTCTTGCCCGACTCCTCCCCGAACGTCCCTGTGCCGGGCGCCCCCACGTCGCGTGAGGCCTCCGCACAGGCCGCCGCGGCGGACGGCCACCTCGGCTCGCCCGCCCCGTCCACCGCCGGCATGGGGCGTCCCGTCCCCGCCCCGGTCCGGACCACCATCACCGTCCCCGACGACGTCTCCATGGTCGCCCTCCTCGGCTCGGGCGACGAGCTGCTCCGCCTGGTGGAGAACGAGGTCGACACCGACGTCCACGTGCGCGGCAACGAGATCGCCGTGACCGGGCAGCCGGCCGACAACGCCTTCGCCGTCGCGGTGTTCGACGAGCTCATCGCGCTGCTCGGCACCGGCCAGGCGCTGCGGCCGGACTCGGTGCGCCGGGTCATCGGCATGCTCCGCGCCGGCGGCTCCGAGCGGCCGGCCGAGGTGCTCAGCCTCGACATCCTCAGCCGTCGCGGGCGCACGATCCGGCCCAAGACGCTGAACCAGAAGCGGTACGTCGACGCGATCGACGAGCACACGATCGTCTTCGGCATCGGGCCGGCCGGCACCGGCAAGACCTACCTGGCGATGGCGAAGGCCGTGCAGGCGCTGCAGACCAAGCAGGTCAACCGGATCATCCTCACCCGCCCCGCGGTGGAGGCCGGCGAGCGGCTGGGCTACCTGCCCGGCACACTGTCGGAGAAGATCGACCCCTACCTGCGGCCGCTGTACGACGCGCTGCACGACATGGTCGACCCGGAGTCCATCCCGCGGTTGATGCAGTCCGGGACAATTGAAGTCGCGCCATTGGCGTATATGCGTGGTCGCACGCTCAATGATGCATTCGTCATTCTCGACGAGGCGCAGAACACCACTGCCGAGCAGATGAAGATGTTCCTCACCCGGCTCGGCTTCGGCTCCAAGATCGTCGTCACCGGTGACATCACCCAGGTGGACCTCCCCGGCGGCGCGCAGAGCGGGCTGAGGATCGTCCGCGAGATCCTCGACGGCATCGAGGACGTCCACTTCGCCAACCTGACCAGCGCCGATGTCGTCCGGCACCGGCTGGTCGGCGACATCGTCGACGCCTACGAACGCTGGGACGCCACCCAGCAGCAGAGCCGGCCGGCCGCGCCGCCGCCGGTGCGCGGGCAGCGGCCGCGGCGCCAGGGGGGCTGAACGGCATGCCGGTCGAGGTGGCCAACGAGTCCGAGATCGCCGTCGACGAGTCCTCGCTCGCCGCGATCTGCACCTACGTGCTCGCCGAGCTGGGCGTCAACCCGATGGCCGAGCTGTCGGTGCTGTGCGTCGACCCGGACTACATGAGCACGCTGCACGAGCGCTGGATGGGGGAGAAGGGGCCGACCGACGTCCTCGCCTTCCCCATGGACGAGCTGGACACCGGCCGTCCCGACGAGCCGGACCCGGGGCCGGCCCTGCTCGGCGACGTCGTCCTCTGCCCGTCGGTCGCCATCCGCCAGGCCCGCGCCGCCGGCCACACGATGGACGACGAGCTGATCCTGCTGGCCACGCACGGCGTGCTGCACATCCTGGGCTACGACCACATGGAGCCCGAGGAGGAGAAGGAGATGTTCGGCCTGCAGTCCAAGCTGCTGGACGGCTGGCGCTCCGCACCGCGGGCACCGATGACCGGTGAGGCCGTCGAGCGGGGGCCGGGGCAGCGATGACCTCCGGCGAGATCACCCTCCTGGTGATCGCCGTCTGCCTCATCCCCCTCGCCGGCGTCTTCGGCGCGATGGACGCCGCCCTCCAGCGCGTCTCCATGGCCCGGGTGGAGGAGATGCGGCGCGACGGCGTCAAGCGGTCCGCCGTCCTCGTCGACGTCGTGGCCGAGCGGGCGCGGCACGTGTCGCTGCTCCTCCTGCTGCGGATCGCCTGCGAGATGGTCGCCGCGGTCATGGGCGCCGTCGTCGTGTACCGGCTGTGGGGCGGTGGCTGGCAGACCGTGCTCGCCACGGCCGGCGTCATGACCGTCGTCAGCTATGTGCTCGTCGGCGTCGGCCCGCGCACGCTCGGCCGCCAGCACGCCTACGGGTTCGCGCTGGCCACGGCCGGCCTGGTGCGGCTGCTCGGCCGGGTGCTCGGGCCGGTGGCGACGCTGCTGATCCTGGTCGGCAACGCGCTGACCCCCGGCCGTGGCTACCGCGACGGGCCGTTCTCCTCCGAGGTGGAGCTGCGCGAGCTGGTCGACATGGCCGAGGAGCGCGGCGTCGTCGAGTCCGGCGAGCGCAACATGATCCACTCGGTGTTCGAGCTGGGCGACACGATCGCCCGCGAGGTGATGGTGCCGCGCACCGACGTCGTGTGGATCGAGCGCACCAAGACCGTGCGGCAGGCCCTCGCGCTGGCGATGCGCAGCGGGTTCAGCCGGCTGCCGGTCATCGGGGAGAACGTCGACGACGTCGTCGGCGTCGTCTACCTCAAGGACCTCATCCGCCGGACCCAGGGCGTGCACGACCCGAAGAACGGGCTGCGGGTCGAGGAGCTCATGCGGCCGCCGACGTTCGTGCCGGAGTCCAAGCCGGTCGACGAGCTGCTGCGCGACATGCAGGCGCAGCGCATCCACATCGCGATCGTCGTCGACGAGTACGGCGGCTTCGCGGGGCTGGTGACCATCGAGGACATCCTCGAGGAGATCGTCGGCGAGATCGCCGACGAGCACGACGCGTTCCAGCGGCCCCCGGTCGAGCGGCTGGCCGACGGCTCGGTGCGGATCACCGCCCGGTTGCCGGTGGAGGACCTCGCCGAGCTGTTCGACGTCGAGCTGCCGGAGGACGACGACGTGGAGACCGTCGGCGGCCTGCTGGCCCGCGAGCTCGGCCTGGTCCCGATCGAGGGCTCGGTCGCCGAGGTCGCCGGTCTGCGGCTGGTCGCGGAGAGCACCGGCGGGCGGCGCAACCGGATCGACACCATCCTGGTCTGCCGGGTGCCGGAGCCGGTGGCCGAGGACGACGAGGAGCCGGGGGCCACCCGAGCGGACGTGCCCGCGGCCGTGGAAAGCTGACCGGCCGTGTCTGAACTCCAGCCCGAGGACGCCAAGCTCGTCACCCTCGCCCGCTCCGCCCGCGGCCGCACCGGCGCACCGGAGGGCGCCGCCGTGCGCGACACCGACGGGCGCACCTACGTCGCCGCGTCGGTCGCCCTGCCGTCGCTGACGCTGTCGGCGCTGCAGGCCGCGGTCGCCGCCGCCGTCTCCAGCGGCGTCGAGGGGCTGGAGGCCGCCGCGATCGTCTCCGCCGCCGACGCGGTCGAGGAGGCCGGGCTGGCCGCGGTCCGCGACCTCACGCCGTCCGCCCCGGTGTTCCTCGCCGGCCCGGACGGCGCGGTGCGCACCAGCGCCTGAGTCAACGGCCGCGGGCCCGGGCTCTCGCCTGCTCGCTGATCTCCTCGGCGTGGGCGAGGAAGTGCTCGCGGGTGGCCAGCGCGTTCCGCACGTAGTCGCCCACGGCCGCCGCGTCGACGGCGGCCCCGCGCGGGAAGTCCCAGGTGGTGAGCGTGGACGACCCGGGCCGCAGCACGCCCAGCGGGTCGTCGAGGAGCACCCCCCACAGGAAGCGCAGGTTGACGGCGTCCTTGGTGACGCTCAGGGCGACCACCCACTGCCGCCAGCGGGCGTCCAGCGCGTAGACCGGCATCCGGTACTTGATGGCGAGCTCCAGCTCGGGAGCCGCGGCCCGGACGGCGGCGTCGAGCTCGCGGAGCGTCTCCGCCGCGGCGGCGTCCACGCCCGCCAGGTACTGATCGAGGGGCTCCACGGCGGAGGAGGCTAGTGCCGGTCCCCGGCGGTCGGCCGTCCGAGGGCCTCGGCGAACGCCTCCGGGTCGCGCACCCAGACGGTGAAGGCCCGCTCGCCGTCGCCGTCGGCGGCCAGGTGCCGGACGGCGACCCGCGTGCGTCCCGGCCACCAGCCACCGCGCGACCTCGCCCGGGGCCACCCGTCCGGCGGGTTCCCCCGGCGCACCTCGCGGACCAGGCTGCGGGCGACCACGTGCAGCGTCGACGTCCGCCGCAGCCCGGCGATGTCGAAGGAGAGCCCGGCGTCGGACACGGTCGTGCGCGCGGTCGACAGCACCAGCACGGCCACGCCGAGCAGCACCGCCAGCGGCAGCTCGTCCACCAGTCCGGCGGTGCCGCGCTGCCAGGCGAACAGGCCCAGCCAGGCCGCGACGCAGAGCAGCGCGGTGAGCACGAGCCACGGGCGCGCGGGGTTGAACTGCCAGTAGCGCAGCGGTGCCGGCGTCACCGTCGCCGAGCGCCGCGGGCCGCGGCGGGGGAAGAAGCCGTAGGCCCCGACCTGCGTGGTGTGCCGCTCCTGCTCCCGCAGTGCCCGTACCGCCAGGGGCTCGTCCTGCTCCCGCCGTCTCCGCCCAGCCACGTCCCGATCCTCCCAGGCGGCCTCCTCCGGACTCCCCGCGCCGGGAGTCCGGGACCCGCCCCGGACTCCCGGCGCGGAATGTCCGGGAGCTCACCCGGTGGCGCACCGGGGGTGTCGGACGGCGGTGGGAGACTGGTGCGGTGACCTCGCCGGACCAGCCGTACCGCAGCGGCTTCGCCTGTCTGGTGGGCCGCCCCAACGCCGGCAAGACCACGCTCACCAACGCGCTGGTCGGCGAGAAGGTCGGCATCGTCAGCAACCGCCCGCAGACCACGCGGCACGCCATCCGCGGCGTCGTCCACCGGCCCGGCGGTCAGCTGGTGCTCGTCGACACCCCCGGCCTGCACAAGCCCAAGAGCCTGCTCGGCCGCCGGCTCAACGACGTCGTCCGCGACACGCTGTCCGAGGTCGACGTCGTCGTCTTCTGCGTGCCCGCCGACCAGCCCGTCGGCACCGGCGACCGGTTCATCGCCCGGCAGCTGCGCGAGGTGCGGGTGCCGGTCGTCGTGGTCGTGACCAAGACCGACGCCGCGTCGAAGAAGCAGGTCGCCGAGCAACTCGTGGCCGCCAGCCAGCTGGTGGAGGCGGCCGAGGTCGTCCCGGTCAGCGCCGTGGCCGGCGACCAGGTCGAGCTGCTGGAGGACCTCCTGGTCGGCCTGCTGCCCGAGGGGCCGCCGCTGTACCCGGAGGAGCAGACCACCGACGAGGACGTCGAGCGGCAGATCGCCGAGCTGGTGCGCGAGGCCGCCCTGGAGAAGGTGCGCCAGGAGGTGCCGCACTCCCTCGCCGTCACCATCGAGGAGATGACCCGCCGCCCCGACCCCAAGCGGGCCGGCGGCGAGCTGGTCGCGGTGCACGCGCTGCTGCACTGCGAGCGCCCGAGCCAGAAGCCGATGCTGCTGGGCCGCGGCGGGGAGATCATCAAGGCCATCGGCACCGAGGCGCGCCAGGGGATGGAGACGCTGCTCGGCGCCCGGGTGCACCTCGACCTGCACGTCACGGTGCTGGGCGAGTGGCAGGACGACCCCAAGAAGCTGAACCGGCTGGGCTACTGATGAGCACCACACCGAAGTCGCTCTACCGCGACGAGGGGGTCGTGCTGCGGACCCAGAAGCTGGGCGAGGCCGACCGGATCGTCACGGTGCTGACCCGGCGGCACGGCAAGGTGCGCGCCGTCGCGAAGGGCGTCCGCCGCACCAAGAGCAAGTTCGGCGCCCGGCTGGAACCCTTCAGCCACGTCGACCTGCAGTTCTACACGGGCCGCAACCTCGACATCGTCAACCAGGCGGAGTCCATCCGCGCCTACGGCCAGCCGATCGCCGGCGACTACCCGGCCTACACCGCCGGCACCGCCGTGCTCGAGACCGCCGACCGGCTCACCGCCGAGGAGAAGGAGCCCTCGCTGCGGCTGTTCCTCCTCGTCATCGGGGCGCTGCGCTCACTGGCCGAGCGGACCCACCCGGCCGGCCTGGTGCTCGACGCCTTCCTGCTGCGGGCCATGTCGGTGGCCGGCTGGGAACCGGCGCTGGCCGGGTGCGCCCGCTGCGGCGAGGAGGGCCCGCACCGGCACTTCTCCGTGCCGGCCGGCGGCACGGTGTGCCCGCCCTGCCGCCCGGCCGGGTCGGCGATGCCCAATCCGGTCACCATCGAGCTGCTCGACGCGCTGCTGACCGGCGACTGGGCGACCGCCGAGGCCAGCCAGGGGGTCAACCGCCGGGAGGGCAGCGGCCTGGTCGCCGCGTTGCTGCAGTGGCACCTCGAGCGCGGGCTGCGCTCGCTGCCGCTGGTCGACCGTTCCGATCCGTCGGCCCCGCGCCGGGAAGCGGGCCTGCTGAGTGAGGCGTGAGGTGAAGGCGCCCGACCCGCACCCCTCCGGTGCGCGGCCGCCGGCGATCCCGGCCGACAAGGTCCCCGGCCACGTGGCGATCGTGATGGACGGTAACGGGCGGTGGGCCAAGCAGCGCGGACTGCCCCGCACCGCCGGGCACGAGGCGGGGGAGTCCTCGCTGTTCGACTGCGTCGAGGGCGCCATCGAGCTGGGCATCTCGGCGATCAGCGCCTACGCCTTCTCCACGGAGAACTGGCGGCGCAGCCCGGAGGAGGTCCGCTTCCTCATGGGCTTCAACCGCGACGTCATCCGCCGGCGCCGGGACGAGATGCACGAGCTGGGCGTGCGGGTGCGCTGGGCCGGCCGCCGTCCGCGGCTGTGGCGCAGCGTCATCAAGGAGCTCGAGGTCGCCGAGGAGCTCACCCGCGACAACGACGTCCTGACGCTCACCATGTGCGTCAACTACGGGGGGCGGGCCGAGATCGCCGACGCCGCCGCCGCGATCGCCCGCGAGGTGGCCGCCGGCCGGCTCAAGCCGGACAAGGTCACCGAGGAGACCGTCGCCCGGTTCCTCGACGAGCCGGACATGCCCGACGTCGACCTGTTCGTCCGCAGCTCCGGGGAGAACCGCACCAGCAACTTCCTGCTGTGGCAGTCGGCGTACGCCGAGTTCGTCTTCCTCGACACGCTCTGGCCGGACTTCGACCGGCGGCACCTGTGGGCCGCGTGTGAGGAGTATGCGTCGCGGCAGCGCCGCTTCGGCACAGCCTGACCACAGCCCCGGGAGCATCGCAGCGAGGAACGAGCGAGGCGCGGACCGGGGCGCGGAGTCAGGCCGGGGGGCACAGCCTGACGACAGCCCCGGGAGCATCGCAGCGAGGCGCGGACCGGGGCGCGGAGTCAGGCCGGGGGGCACAGCCTGACGCGCGGCCGGCCGGCGGTCGTCGGGTCCGTTGACACGGGCGGTCCCTCGCTCGACAGTGGCGGCTCCCGGACTAGGACGGACCATCCCCGTGAGCGACTGCACCATCGCGTCTCCGCACGCCCAGGACCCGCGACCCGCTCCACCCGCGGACCTCCCTGAGCAGTCGCCCGCGACCGACCCGTGGACCGACGGCGCATCGACGGCGGGGTGGCTGGTCTGGTGAGCGTCTCGAGCGGAGCCACCGTGCCGCCGTTCGACCAGGTCGGGGTCGCGATCGCCCCGGGGACGGACCTCGTCGTCCGGGTGCCGGGCATCGTGCTCGTGGTCGCCGTCGAGGCGACGGCGACACCGGCACCCGCCGTCCGCCTGGGCGGCTGGGCTGCCGCGCCGGTGGCTTCTCCACCTGCGGTTCCGGTCGGTGACCGGCGGGTCGGCGAGCTGGTCGACCTGTGCCGGCGCGTCTCGGCCGCCGGCAGCCGCGCGCCAGGACGGCGGCTGCACGAGGAGCTGCGCGGCTGGCTGGCGTCCCACAGCGAGCCGCCCTCCTTCGCGGTGGCCGGGGCCACCGAGGACGGTCTCGCCATCGGGCTGGCCGGCCGGGGCGTGGCCGAGGTGCCCGACCTCGGCCTTCGGCTGACCCCGCAGGACGGCGAACGGCTGCCCGACGGCACCGCGTTCCTCGACCGCCTGGTGGACTGGCCTCCCGCTCCGCTGCGGCTCACCGCCGGGGCACCGCTGGAGATGGCCCCCCACCCGCTGGCCGACCTGATGGCGGGCACGGTCCCCGGGGCCGCGGCGGTGCTTACCCCGGCACCCTCGCCCGCGCCGGACGCGCCGTCGCACCCGGCCTCCGTCCGGCTCCCGTCCCCGGCGGCGGTGCCCGCCGGTCCGGACCCCGCGGCTGCCGGGACGGCGATGCCGCCGGTGGCGGGCACGGGCGTCCCGCCGGTGCCGCCGGCGTCCCTCGCCGCGTCCGCGCCGCACGAGCAGGGCCCCGCCGCACAGGCCCGCGGGCCGCACGCCGCGTCCGGACCGGACGTCGTCGTCCCGCCGCCGGTGGCGCTGCCGCCGCCGCTGCGCGCGGTCTCCCTGTCGGCTCCCTCCGAGGCCGAGCCGCCGCGGCCGCCGCTGCCCATCGTCTCGACCGAGCAGCCACCGGCCGCCCTGGTACGGGAACCCGAGGACACCCGGCCCCGGGCGAAGGGCTTCCTCTGCGAGAACGGGCACCTCAACGACCCGCGCCTGCCCTTCTGTGCCCTGTGCGGCGTCCGGGTGGTGCAGCAGAGCGGGGTTCTCGTCGAGGGCGTCCGCCCGCCGCTGGGCCTGCTCCTGTTCGACAACGGCGCCACGGTCAGCCTGGATGCCGACTACCTGCTCGGCCGCGAGCCGGAGATCGACGACCGGGTGCGCTCCGGCCAGTTGCGGCCGCTGCTGGTGGTCGACCAGACCGGCGGGGTGAGCCGGCGGCACGCCGAGATCCGGCTCGAGGGCTGGGACGTCGTCCTGGTCGACACCGGCTCGGCCAACGGCACGCTGGTCGCGCCGCGCGGGGCCCCCGCGTGGTCGTCGCTGGTCCCGGGGCAGCCGATCCACCTGCTGCCCGGCATGGCCGTGCGGATGGGCAGCCGACAGTTCGTCTTCGAGTTCCCGCACGGCGGTCACTGACCCGCCGAGGGGCCATCGTGGCCTCGACGGCCCCCGGGGGGTGCGACGACGCGGCCGTGGACGCCCTTCCGGGTCCGGCCACGCCCCGGCAGACTGGGCCGCTGCCGCCGCCGTCCGGTCGCCGCGGCTGCCACGGGGTAGACACGTTCCGGGAGGACTTCGGATGGATGCCGTCGGCCTGGTGGGCGCGGCGCCCGCAACCATCGCGGACTACCAGGTGATCCGGGTGCTCGGCGAGGGCAACAACGGCCGGTTCTACCTGGCCCGCCCGCCGGCGCGGCTCGGGCTGCCCGACGAGTACGTCGCGGTCAAGGTGTTCACCGGTACCCACAGCGAGCAGGCCTACGAGCGCGGCGTCCGTGAGCTGCGGGCCTTCGCGCAGGTCAGCTCGCCGTACCTGGTGCGGGTCTACGACGCCGTCCTGCAGGACAGCTTCCTGTACGCGATGGAGTACTGCCCGCTGGGCTCGCTGGCCGCGCCGGCCCGCCCGCTGCGGCGCGGAGAGGTGCTGCGGGCCGTCGCGCACGCCGCGTCGGCGCTGCACGCCCTGCACGAGGCGGGGCTGACCCACGGCGACGTCAAGCCCGGCAACATCCTGCTCACCGAGGACGGCGGCAAGCTCTCCGACCTCGGCCTGGCCCGGTTCCTCACCCCGGGCGTGACGCTGACCGGCATGGCCAGCGCCGCGTCGGTGGAGTTCCTCGACCCCGCGCTGCTGCGGGGGGAGCGGCCGTCCCGCGCCACCGAGGTGTTCGCCCTCGGTGCGACCCTGCACCGCGCGCTGACCGGGAACGGCCTCTACGGCGAGCTGCCCGACAGCGAGCCGCTGCAGGCCATCCGCACGGTGATGAGCGCCGAGCCGCGGATCCAGCCGGGCATGACGGCGGAGGAGGAGGCGCTCGTGCGCCAGTGCCTCGCGCCGGTCGGCACCCGCCCGGCGACGGCGCTGCAGGTGGCCGAGCGGATCGACGCGCTGGCCCGCGCCGCCCTGGCCGCTCCTGCCTGACCGGCGGGCTCGTGAGGGGCGCCCGCCGCCGTGCGGGCTGACGAGGCATAGGAAGCAATACCCACGTCCTCGCCCCCGTGACGTGGGTATTGGTTCCTATGCCTGAGGAGAACCCGGTCAGCCGAAGTCGCTGTTGGCGTTCTCCAGCCACCAGGTGACCAGCGTGCGCAGCCCCTCGGGACCGCCGTTCGCGATCACCACGATGCCCTCGGCGCCGTACTCGTCCTGGGTCCAGATCAGGAACGAGTTGTTGTCCGCGTCGACGTAGCAGGCGACCTGGCCCGCGTCCTGCTGGTTGATCGTGTACGGCTGGTAGCCCTGGGTGTCCGGGCAGTTCTGGTCCTGCCCGAGCCGGGTCACCCCGTTGCGCTCCATGTCGGCCAGGAAGACCTCGTCGAGCTTCGCGGCGTCCTCGTACAGGTAGAAGGCCGAGTCGGTCGGGCCGGGCTGCGCGGTGGCCGGGCCGCAGCCGAGACCCGCCAGCTCGCCGTCCCCCGCGGTGTCGGGCCGGCAGGCGGCCGGGTCGAAGCCGCCGGGCAGGATCGCCAGCAGCTCGTCCTGCGGATCGGTCGCCGGCGTCGTCGACGCCGAGGTCGAGGTCGAGGAGGCCGCGGAGGACGACGTGGAGGTGTCGCTGCTCGCCGGGGTGGTCGGCTCGTCGCCACCGCGGGTCAGCGCGATGATCCCGACGACCACGGCGACGACGGCCACGGCGACCGCGCCCAGGATCAGCGGCAGCCGGTTGGGCGTGCGGCCGCCCGGGGCGGGCGAGCCGGGGACCGGGTAGCCGCCGGGACCGGCGGGCGGCGGGTAGCCGGGCGCTGGGAAGCCGGTGCGTGGACCGGGGTCGGACGGCGGCCCGTACCCGCCGGGGTCCGACGGCGGCCCGTAGCCACCGGGATGGGACGGCGGCCCGTAGCCGCCGGGGTCGGACGGCGGGCCGTAGCCACCGGGGTGGGAGAAGCCGATCGTCTGCGGGGTGAACGGCATCGGGGTGATCGAGGTCGGGGGAGCGGAGGGCACGTGCTGCGGCGTCACCCCGGACTCCTTGAGGGCGGCGCGGGCGGCGGCGGCGAGCTCGCCACAGCTGCCGTACCGCTGGTCGCGGTCCTTCGCCAGGCCCTTCCGCACCACGGCGTCCAGCGCCGGAGGGAGGCCGGGGCGGACGGCGGACGGCGCCTCGGGCTCGTTGTTGAGGTGCGCGAACATGAGCGTGGCCAGGCCGTCGCCGGTGAACGGCCGGCGGCCGGTGAGGCACTCGAACAGCACGCAGGCCAGCGCGTAGACGTCGACCCGCTGGTCGATCGGCTGCTCCAGGAAGCGCTCGGGCGCCATGTAGTCGAACGAGCCGAGCGCCGCGCCGGTCCGGGTCAGGGAGGGGCCGGAGGAGTCGTTCGTGGAGCGGGCGATGCCGAAGTCGACGAGGTGGACGAACTCGTCCTCGCCCTGCCCGCTGAGCAGGATGTTCGACGGCTTGACGTCGCGGTGCACGAGGCCGTCGGCGTGCGCGGCGTCCAGCGCCCGGGCGGTCTGGCTGATCACCGACACGGCGCGGGCGGGGTCCATCGGCCCCTCCTCGGCCAGCACGGCGGCGACGTCGCGGCCCGGCACCAGGCGCATGTCGAGGAACAGCCGGCCGTCGATCTCGCCGAAGCGGTGGATGGGGACGATGTGCGGCTCGTTCAGCCGGGCGGCCAGGTGCGCCTCGCGGCGGAACCGCTCGCGGTAGCCCGCGTCGGCGGCGAGGTGCTCGGAGAGGACCTTGAGCGCCACCACGCGGTCGTGCTCGGTGTCGAACGCGCGGTAGACCTCGCCCATGCCGCCGCGACCCAGCAGGGCCTCGATCCGATAGGCGCCGAACTGTTGCAGATCCACCGTCTCCGAGCCCCTCCGTGTGCCGCCGCGGAGGCGCTCGTCGCTGCCGGTGCCCGCGCGGACGTCGGCGGAGTCTAGGGACGTATCGGTCCGGCGACCAGCGGCCCGGCCGCAGCCGGGTGCCGGCCTGCCGGACGGCGTCCGGGGCGTGCCGGCCGCCGCGCTTCGTGACGCAGCTGTGACCGCGCGCGGCGGCCGAACCGGTAGGCGTCCGGCCCGCCCGTCACTACCTTGCACGTGCTCCGGACCCGGCCAGGGTCCTTCCGGGCGCCTCGCGCCTCCGCAGACGATCGGACGAGACGCACCATGAGCCAGCCTCCAGGTTCCTACGGCCGGCCGGGGCCGCCCGCTCCCTACGGGCAGCCGGGCACGTACGGCCAGCCGGGCCCGTACGGGCAACCCGGCCCCGGAGGCCCCTCCGGCCCCTTCGGCCCGGGCCCCTTCGGCCCGGGCCCCGGCGGGTCCGGGCAGCCGCCGGAGAAGCGGGGCGCGCTGCCGTGGCTGGTGGCCGCGCTCGTGGTCGTGCTCGCGGGGATCGGCGTGCTGCTGTTCGTCCGGCTCGGCGGCGGCGACGAGGGGGCCGGCACCGCCGGCGGCTCCACGTCGGCGTCCACGTCGTCGCCCGCGATCGAGACGGGGATGGACACCGAGGGTGCCGCGCCCCCGTCGATCCCCGGCGGGGCGAGCGTGCCGCCGGCCGGGAACCCCGGCGGCGGCACCGGCGGGGCCGTCGAGCCCCGGTCGCAGGCCGGTGCCGACGAGGGGCGGTACCCCGGCTCGGGCGACGTCGCCGTGACGTTCATGAACGGCATCCTGGAGTTCGACGTCGGCACCGTCTTCGCACTCTCCTGCGCCACGCTCCAGGACGAGGCGGTCTCGGCCTCGGCCGGCACCGGGCAGACGCCGGAGGAGTACCTGACCGCGTTCTTCTACGACCGCGTCCTCGCCGGCGAGACGATCTCCGGCGGGCAGAGCACCGGCATCGTCCACGACCCCGGCAGCGGTCTGGACGTCGTCAGCTTCGACGTCACGACGACCGGCGGGACCCCCGCCGAGGTGCTCGTCGGCGTCGACCAGGCACTGACCGTCTGCGGTTTCGCGTGAGCGCGAGGACGGGGAGGCCCCCGTGTTCGCGGTGACCCGCCTGCGCGTGCCGGAGCAGGACGCCGGCACCCTGGCCACCGACGTCGCGGCGCTGCTGGCCGCCCTCGCCGCGCGGCCGGGCTTCCGCGACGGCGAGCTGGGCCGGTCCGCGGACGACCCGGCGCTGTGGGCGCTGGTCACCCGCTGGGACGGCGTCGGCGCCTACCGCCGCGCGCTCTCGGCCGCCGAGGTGAAGATCGCCGGAGCGCCGGTCTGGGTGCACGCGCTCGACGAGCCGGGCGCCTACCTCACCGACTGAACGGGACGACGCGGGTGTCACGCCGGCCGGACGGCCGGCCGGCCATACGCTGCCCGCGTGGTCGGACAGACACGCAGGGCGAGGAGCGCGCGCAAGCGGAAGCGCCGGATGGCGCGCGTCGAGCACGACCTCAGCCCCGCGCAGTGGACGGCGCTCCAGGCGGCCTGGGGTGGCTGCGCGTACTGCGGTGCGACCGGCACGCCGCTGCAGCGCGACTGCGTCCTGCCGATCTCCCGCGGCGGTCGCTACACCCTCGACAACATCGCGCCGGCGTGCAGTTCCTGCAACGCCAGCAAGTGCAACGACGAGGTGACCGGCTGGCTGCGGCGCAAGCGGCTCGACGAACGCGCCTTCCTGGTCCGCCACGCGGAGGTCGGGGCGGCGCTGGCCCTGCTGTTCGCCCCCGGGCCGGAGGACGAACCCGGCGGCTGACCGAAGGGCTCCGCGGGGGCGCAACTACCGTGGACGGGTCAACCGCCGACCGCCAGCCGGATGGAGCCCCCCGCCGTGAGCGAGAGCACCGCCAAGCACGACCCCGCCCGCCTCGACAAGGTGGTCAACCTCTGCAAGCGACGGGGCTTCGTGTTCCCGTCGGGGGAGATCTACGGCGGCACCCGCTCCGCCTGGGACTACGGCCCCCTGGGCGTCGAGCTCAAGGAGAACATCAAGCGGCAGTGGTGGCGGACCGTCGTCCAGAGCCGGGACGACATCGTCGGCCTGGACTCCTCGGTCATCCTGCCCCGCCAGACCTGGGTCGCCTCCGGTCACGTCGGCGTCTTCACCGACCCGCTGACGGAGTGCCAGAGCTGCCACAAGCGGTTCCGCGCCGACCACCTCGAGGAGGACTTCGAGGCCCGCAAGGGCCGGCTGCCCGAGAACGGCCTGGCCGACATCAGCTGCCCGAACTGCGGCACGAAGGGCGCGTGGACCGAGCCGCGCGACTTCAACATGATGCTCAAGACGTACCTGGGCCCGGTCGAGGACGAGTCCGGGCTGCACTACCTGCGCCCGGAGACCGCGCAGGGCATCTTCGTGAACTTCGCCCAGGTCATGGGCGCGGCGCGGAAGAAGCCGCCGTTCGGCATCGGCCAGATCGGCAAGTCGTTCCGCAACGAGATCACCCCCGGCAACTTCATCTTCCGGACCCGCGAGTTCGAGCAGATGGAGATGGAGTTCTTCGTCGAGCCCGGCACCGACGAGGAGTGGCACCAGTACTGGATCGACGAGCGCACCCGCTGGTACACCGACCTCGGCATCTCCCGGGACAACCTGCGGCACTTCGAGCACCCGAAGGAGAAGCTGTCGCACTACTCGACGCGCACCGTCGACATCGAGTACCGCTTCGGCTTCCAGGGCTCGGAGTGGGGTGAGCTCGAGGGCATCGCCAACCGCACCGACTTCGACCTCAAGACGCACTCGGAGCACTCCGGCGCCGACCTCACCTACTTCGACCAGGGCAGCAACACCCGCTGGACGCCGTACGTCATCGAGCCGGCCGCCGGGCTGACCCGCTCGCTGATGGCGTTCCTGGTCGAGGCCTACACCGAGGACGAGGCGCCCAACGCCAAGGGCGGCGTCGACACCCGCACGGTGCTGCGGCTGGACCCGCGGCTGGCGCCGGTGAAGGCCGCCGTCCTGCCACTGTCGCGCAACGCCGACCTCTCGCCCAAGGCGCGGGACCTGGCGGCCACGCTGCGGCAGAGCTGGAACGTCGACTTCGACGACGCCGGCGCCATCGGCCGCCGCTACCGGCGGCAGGACGAGATCGGGACGCCGTTCTGCCTCACCGTCGACTTCGACACGCTCACCGATGACGCGGTCACCGTGCGGGAGCGCGACTCGATGAGCCAGGAGCGGATCGGCCTGGACCAGGTCGAGACCTACTTGAAGACCCGCCTCCCCGTCTGCTGAGCAGTCCGTCGTCATCCGCGGAGACTGACGGCGCTCCTCCCGGACTCCCGGCGCGGGAAGTCCGGTTCGCGGGGTGATCCACGTCGCCGCCTACCCTGGGCAGAGTGAGCAGCAGCGTGCTGGAGCGGGGTCCGTCCACCGGGACGGGCCCCGCTCCGCTGCGGCTCGGAGAGCTGACCGTCGACCCCGCCGTCGTCCTCGCCCCGATGGCCGGCATCACCAACCCCGCGTTTCGCACGCTGTGCCGGGAGTTCGGGGCCGGGCTCTACGTCTGCGAGATGATCACCACGCGGGCGCTGGTGGAGCGCAGCGAGAAGACGCTGCAGATGGTGCGGGCCACCCCCGACGAGAAGGACGCGTTCTCCGTCCAGCTCTACGGCGTCGACCCGGCCACCGTCGGGCGGGCCGTGGAGATGCTGGTCGACGAGGGCGTCGCCGGCACCCGGCCGGCGCACGTCGACCTGAACTTCGGGTGCCCGGTGCCCAAGGTGACCCGCAAGGGCGGGGGATCGGCGCTGCCGTGGCGGCGGGTCCTCTTCCGCGACATCGTGCGGGCCGCCGTCGCCGCCGCCCGCGACGTGCCGATCACCGTCAAGACGCGGATCGGCATCGACGCCGACCACGTCACCTACCTCGACGCCGGGCGGATCGCCCAGGACGAGGGCGCCGCGGCCATCACCCTGCACGGGCGCACCGCCGACCAGCTGTACAGCGGCACCGCGGACTGGGCGCCGATCGCCCGGCTGGTGGAGGCCGTGGACATCCCGGTGCTGGGCAACGGCGACGTCTGGGAGGCCGACGACGCCCTGCGCATGGTCGCCGAGACCGGGTGCGCCGGCGTCGTCATCGGCCGCGGCTGCCTGGGCCGGCCGTGGCTGTTCGGCGACCTCGCCGCCGCCTTCGCCGGGGAGCCGCGGCGCGCGCTGCCGACCCTCCGCGAGGTCGCCGCGGTGATGCACCGGCACGCCGCGCTGCTGTCGGAGGAGCAGGGCGAGCGGCACGGCTGCACCGACTTTCGCAAGCACGTCGCCTGGTACCTCAAGGGCTTCTCGGTCGGCTCCGACGTCCGCCGCGCGCTGGCGATGGTCAGCTCGCTCGACGAGCTCGCCGGCCTGCTGGCCGGCATCCCCGAGCAGTCGTACCCGACGGCGGTGCTCGGCGGCCCGCGCGGCCGCACCTCGCCGCCGCGGCCGGTTGCGCTGCCCGAGGGCTGGCTGGCCGACCGCGACGACCCCCGGCCGCCGGCCGGGGCCGAGCTGAGTGTGAGCGGCGGGTGAGCGCCATGACGCAAGGGCCCTACCTCTACGACGACGACCCGGCGCCGCTGCACACCGGCACCCCGCGGGCAGCCCGCGGGCTCATCCTCGCGATCCTCGGCGGCACGGTCGCGGTCGCCGTGGGGATGGCCGTGGGGCTGCCGCTGGTGAAGGGCACCCCCGAGGAGCAGGCCCGCCAGGTCACCGGCGTGTTCCTCCAGGCGCTGGCGCAGGACGACGTCGACACCGCCCACCAGCTGCTCTGCGAGGAGGAGCGGGGACGCATCGAGGCCCAGCAGGTGCCCGGCGAGTACGCCGCCGGCGGGGACGGCGAGGTCGCCGGTACCGCCGCCGCCGAGGCCGGCGGCGAGCCGGTGCAGCGGGTGGAGGTCGCCTGGTCCGACGGCAGCACCTCGGTCCTGACCGTGGTCAGCGAGGACGGCCCGCGGGTCTGCGGCACCACGGCGGGCTGAGCGGGCGGGCCATCAGAGCCCCCCGCGTTCGCCGGACCCGGTGTCCGGTGCCGTCAACCGGGCCGGCGGGCTGGCGCGTCCCCGCCCGGCTGAGCCAGGATCGCGCTCAACAGGACGTATGAGACGTCTGCTCCCGGCGCGTGGACGACGGCCGGCTGACGAGCGCGGAGGTGCACGGTGGGCGGAACCGGTGGACAGACGTGGGTCTACGACTTCAGCCAGGGCAACAAGGAGCAGAAGGACCTGCTCGGCGGCAAGGGCGCCAACCTGGCGGAGATGACCAACCTCGGGCTGCCGGTGCCGCCCGGCTTCACGATCACGACCGACGCCTGCCGCCACTACCTCGAGCACGGCAGCACCCCGCCGGAGCTGGCCGACCAGGTGACCGAGCACCTGACCGCGCTGGAGAAGGCGATGGGCAAGACGCTCGGCGACCCGTCGGACCCCCTGCTGGTGTCGGTGCGGTCGGGAGCCGCGGCGTCCATGCCCGGGATGATGGAGACCGTCCTCAACGTCGGCCTCAACGACGAGTCGGTGCAGGGGCTGGCCGCGCAGTCGGGCAGCGAGCGCTTCGCGTGGGACTCCTACCGGCGGCTCATCCAGATGTTCGGCAAGACCGTGCTCGGCATCGACGGGGAGCTGTTCGAGCACGCCCTCGACGAGGTCAAGCGCGAACAGGGCACCGACCTCGACCTGGACCTCGACGCCGAGCACCTGGAGGACGTCGTCGGCCGGTTCAAGGCGATCGTCCAGGAGGCGTGCGGCCGCGGCTTCCCGATGGACCCGCGCGAGCAGCTGGACATGGCGATCAACGCCGTCTTCGACTCCTGGAACGCCGACCGCGCGATCATCTACCGCCGCCGCGAGCGGATCCCCGGCGACGCCGGCACCGCGGTGAACGTCGTCGCGATGGTGTTCGGCAACCTGGGTGCCGACTCCGGCACCGGGGTGGCGTTCACGCGGGACCCCGGCAGCGGCGCGCAGGGCGTGTACGGCGACTACCTGCAGAACGCGCAGGGGGAGGACGTCGTCGCCGGCATCCGCAACACCGTGCCGCTCACCGACCTGGAGCGGATCGACGAGGGCGCCTACCGCGAGCTGCTCGACACGATGGCGACGCTTGAGTCGCACTACCGCGACCTGTGCGACATCGAGTTCACCGTCGAGCGCAACAAGCTCTGGATGCTGCAGACCCGCGTCGGGAAGCGGACGGCGGCGGCGGCGTTCGTGATCGCCACCCAGCTGGTCGACGAGGGACTCATCGACATGGACGAGGCGGTCCGGCGGGTGACCGGCGACCAGCTGGCCCAGCTGATGTTCCCGCGGTTCGTCTCCGGCGGGAACGCCACCCAGCTGACCCAGGGCATGAACGCCTCCCCGGGCGCCGCCGTCGGCCGGGCGGTCTTCGCGTCCGAGACCGCCGTCGAGTGGGCGCAGCGCGGCGAGAAGGTGGTGCTGGTCCGGCGGGAGACCAACCCCGACGACCTGGCCGGCATGATCGCCGCCGAGGGTGTGCTGACCAGCCGCGGCGGCAAGACCTCGCACGCCGCCGTCGTCGCCCGCGGCATGGGCAAGACGTGCGTGTGCGGCGCCGAGGAGCTGCAGGTCGACACCAAGGCCCGGCAGTTCACCGCGCCGGGCGGGACGGTGGTCGGCGAGGGCGACGTCATCTCCATCGACGGCTCCACCGGACGGGTCTGGCTGGGCGAGGTGCCGGTCGAGCCGTCGTCGGTCGTCCGCTACTTCGAGGGCGAGATCGACCCCGGCTCCGACGAGGCCGACGACCTGGTGCGCAGCGTGCACCGGATCCTCGCGCACGCCGACTCCCGGCGGCGGATGGACGTGCGCACCAACGCCGACACCCCGGAGGACTCCGCCCGGGCGCGCCGCTTCGGCGCCCACGGCACCGGCCTGTGCCGGACCGAGCACATGTTCCTCGGCGACCGGCGGCAGCTGGTGGAGAAGCTGATCCTGGCGGAGGGGGACGACGAGCGGCAGGCCGCCCTCGACGCGCTGGAGCCGCTGCAGAAGCAGGACTTCCTGGAGATCTTCGAGGAGATGGACGGGCTGCCGGTGACCGTCCGGCTGCTCGACCCGCCGCTGCACGAGTTCCTCCCCGACCTCACCGAGCTCTCGGTGCGGGTCGCGGTGGCCGAGGCGGAGGGTCACCACGACGAGGGGCAGCTGCGGCTGCTGGCCGCCGTCCGCCGGCTGCACGAGCAGAACCCGATGCTGGGGCTGCGCGGCGTCCGGCTGGGGCTGGTCGTGCCCGGGCTGTTCGCCATGCAGGTGAAGGCGATCGCCGAGGCGGCCTGCGAGCGGAAGAAGGCCGGCGGCGATCCGCGGCCGGAGGTGATGATCCCGCTGGTCGGCGCCGTGCAGGAGCTGGAGGCGATCCGCGAGGAGGCCGACCGGGTGCTCGCCGACGTCTGCGACCGGCACGGGGTCGACCTGCACGCGCTGGTCGGCACGATGATCGAGGTGCCGCGGGCCGCGCTGACCGCGGAGGAGATCGCCCAGTCGGCGGACTTCTTCTCCTTCGGCACCAACGACCTCACCCAGATGACGTGGGGCTTCTCCCGGGACGACGTCGAGGCGGCGTTCTTCCACGCCTACCTGGACAAGGGGATCTTCGGCGTCTCGCCGTTCGAGTCGCTGGACCGCGAGGGGGTCGGCCGGCTGGTCGAGATCGGCGTCGAGGGCGGGCGGCGCGTCCGTCCCGACCTCAAGCTGGGCGTCTGCGGCGAGCACGGCGGCGACCCGGACTCGGTGCACTTCTTCCACGAGGTCGGGCTGGACTACGTCTCCTGCTCGCCGTTCCGGGTGCCGGTGGCCCGGCTGGAGGCCGGCCGCGCCGCGCTGGGAGCCGATCGCGCCGGGTCCTGAGCACGGCCGCCCCGGCCGCGTGATCATCGGCGGGTGGCGGTGCCCGTCCGCGTGTCGGGCAGCCACTCGCCGATGATCGGCGGGGGCCAGCGGGCACCGGGAGGACGTGGTCCGGCACACCGTCCCCAGGGCCCCCGTTCCGACAGGGCGGCGTGGTACCCATGACGCGTGGGGGTGCGCGCAGGGAGCCTGGTCGGCCGGGTCGTCGGAGCTCTCGTGCTCGCGTTCTTCCTGCTGGTGGTCTCGACCGCGACGGCGATCTGGTGGACGGCGCGGCATGACTCCCGACCGGCGTCGGACGCGATCGTGGTGCTCGGGTCGGCGCAGTACAACGGCGTCCCCTCGTCGATCTTCGAGGCCCGGTTGGAGCACGCGCTGCGGCTGTACGAGAACGGCGTCGCGCCGGTGATCGTGACCGTCGGTGGCAAGGCCGCCGGCGACCAGTTCACCGAGGCCGAGGCGGGGCGGGACTACCTGCAGGAGTCCGGCGTCCCGGCCGAGTCGCTGCTGGCCGTCGAGCAGGGCGTGGACACGCTGGAGAGCATGCGCGCCGTGGCCACGGCGTTCGACGAGCGCGGCTGGGCCTCCGCGGTGCTGGTGACCGACCCGTGGCACGCCATGCGCGCGGAGCGGATGGCCGAGGACGCCGGCATCGCCGCCGACAGCTCGCCGACCCGGCAGGGCCCGGCGGTGCAGACCCGCACCACGCAGTTCCGGTACATCCTCCGCGAGACGGCGGCCTACCTGCTCTACCGGGTGACCGGGGAGAGCGTCGCCGGCGCACCCGGGATCGGCTGAGCGAGGAGGACCTGTGCTGGAACTGGGCAAGGCCGGCTCGTCCGGCACCGGGAAGGGCGTGCTGCCCGTGCTGCGCGACGGCGCCGTCGTCGCCACGCTGCGGGCCTCGAACTGGAAGGAGGCGGCCACGGCCGTCGTCGGCGACCGCGAGTGGGTGCTCACCAAGCGCAAGCGCGAGCTCGTCGGCCGCTGGTCGGTCGACCCGGAGGACGCCGCCCGGCTGCGGGCCTGGCAGGCGTCGTTCTGGAAGGGCACCTGGGAGGCCGACCTGGCGGGGACGCCGGTGCGGTCGGAGGTGGTGTCGCGCTGGAAGGGCGGGCACCGCTACCTCGTCGACGGCCGGGTGATCGCCGAGACCGGGACGACGGGCGGGTGGTCGCCCCGTCAGACCCTGACCGCCGACGAGTCGCTGCCGCTCGACCAGCAGGTGTTCCTGCTGTGGCTGGGGCTGGTGATGACCCGCCGCGACCAGGCGGCGGCGACGGTCGCGATCGCCGGCGGGGTCGCCGCGGCAGGAGGCAGCTGATGGCCGGGCGGGGACGCATCCGGGCCGCGGACATCGCGCTGGTCCGCGAGCGGAGCAAGATCGACGAGATCGTGGGCGAGCACCTGCAGCTCAAGCGCGCGGGTGGCGGGAGCCTGAAGGGACTCTGCCCTTTCCACGACGAGAAATCGCCTTCCTTCCACGTCACACCGGCACGAAATCTCTACCACTGCCTCGCCGGCGAGACAGGGGTGCTCACCGAGGACGGCACAGTCCCGATCCGGGAGCTCGCCGGGAAGACCGTCCGCGTTCTCAACGGAGATGGGGGCTGGGTCGAAGCGCCGTTCAGGTCGTACGGCGTGCACCGGCTCATGAAGCTCACGCTGACCCGCAACGGACGGACCAAGGTCGTCCACGCCACCGACGAGCACCGCTGGTTCGTGCCCTCCGGCCGACTCCGGCAGGACCGCCGAGAGAAACTCACCAAGGACCTGCGGCCCGGCGACCAACTGTCGCCGTCCTTCCCGATGAGCCGGGTCCTCAACCCGGCGACGCGCCCTTCGCCCTTCGGGATCGCCCGCGGACTGGTCTACGGCGACGGCACACGAAACGGTGCCGGGTCCATTGCGAACCTCTTCGGTGACAAGGACGCAGAGCTCGCGCAGTACTTCGCCGGTTGCAGGAGCTGGGTAGGAGAGGGTGTCACCAAGTACTACGGGCTTCCTGCTCACTTCAAGGACGAGCGTCCGGCACTCGATGAGGACGCCGCGTATCTCCTCGGTTGGCTCGCCGGCTACTTCGCAGCCGACGGCTGCGTGGCTGAAGACGGGGACGCGATCCTCAACTCGGCGCGGGTCGACGACCTGGAGTACGTCCGCACCCTGTGCACCCGGCTCGGCATCGGCACCTACGGGGTGGCCAAACAGACCCGGCTGGGCATCGACGGCGTCATGAGCGACATCCACAACGTGCGCTTCATGACCAAGGGGCTGCCCGACTCGTTCTTCCTGTTGACCCACCATCGCGAGCGCCTCCTCGCCAACCGAAAGGCGTACGAGCGAAAGCGGTGGGTCGTCCGATCGGTCGAGTGGTCCGATCGCGTCGAGGAGGTCTACTGCGCGGAGGTGCCCGGCACGCACGCCTTCACCCTCGAGGACAACATCCTCACCGGGAACTGTTTCGGTTGCGGAGTCGGTGGCGACGTCATTTCCTTCATCCAGCAGATCGACCACTTGTCCTTCTCTGAAGCGGTCGAACTGCTGGCCGGGCGGGCCAATCTCGAACTGCACTACGAGGACGACGGCGGCCGTCCGACGGGTGGCCCCGACCGGACGCAGGTCGGCCAGCGCGCCCGGCTGGTCGCGGCCAACACCGCGGCCGCGGCCTTCTACGCCGAGCAGCTCGGTTCGCCGGAGGCGGCACCGGCCCGGCAGTTCCTCGCCGACCGTGGTTTCGACCGGCAGGTGGCGCTCGACTTCGGCTGCGGCTTCGCGCCCGGCGGCTGGGACGCGCTGACCCGCCACCTGCGCGCCAAGGGCTTCACCCAGCCGGAGCTGGTCACGGCCGGGCTGGCCAAGGAGTCCTCCCGCGGCTCGCTCATCGACCGGTTCCACCGCCGGCTGGTGTGGCCGATCCGCGACATCACCGGCGACGTCATCGGCTTCGGCGCCCGCAAGCTGATGGACGACGACCAGGGCCCGAAGTACCTCAACACCCCCGAGACGCCGCTCTACAAGAAGAGCACCGTGCTGTACGGCGTCGACCGCGCCAAGCGGGACATCGCCCGCCGGCACCAGGCCGTGGTGGTCGAGGGCTACACCGACGTCATGGCCTGCCACCTGGCCGGGGTGACGACGGCGGTCGCGTCCTGCGGCACCGCATTCGGCGCCGAGCACATCGGCGTGCTGCGCCGGCTGCTCATGGACCAGGACGAGTTCCGCGGCGAGGTCATCTACACCTTCGACGGCGACGCCGCGGGACAGGCCGCGGCGATGAAGACCTTCGCCGAGGACCAGCGCTTCGTCGGCCAGACCTTCGTCGCCGTCGAGCAGGACGGCCGCGACCCCTGCGAGCTGCGCCAGGCGCACGGCGACGCCGCGGTCCGCGACCTCGTGGCCCGGCGGACGCCGCTGATCGCCTTCGTGCTGAAGACGACGCTCGCCGGCTACGACCTGGACACCGTCGAGGGCCGGGTCGCCGCGCTGGAGAAGACCGTTCCGCTGGTCGCCCAGATCAAGGACCACGCGCTGCGGCCGGCCTACGCCCGCCAGCTGGCCGGGATGATCGGGAACATCGACGAGGCCGAGGTGCTCGAGCGGATGCGCCGGCTGACGGGGGAGGGGGCCGCGCCGCAACGGTCCCGCGCCCGCACGCCCCGGCGGTCGCCGGACGACATCGCGGTGGCGGTGGAGCGGGAGGCGGTGAAGACGGCGTTGCAGGTGCCCGAGCTGGCCGGTCCGTCGTTCGACGCGATCCCGGTCGAGGCCTACACCGACCCGGACTACGCGGCGGTGGCGGCGGCGGTCGCCGGCACCGGGGGAGCGGCGGCGGCCCGGGTCACCGGTCCGGCGTGGCTGGACGAGATCGCCGCGCACTGCCCGAGCGACACCGCCCGCGCCCAGCTCACCGCGCTCGCCGTGGAACCGCTGCGTTCGGCGCACGAGGCGGACGCGGCGTACGTCAGCGCGGTGCTGGCGCGGCTGGAGGAGATGCACACCGTCCGCCGGGTGGCCGCGCTCAAGGGCCGGCTGCAGCGGATGAACCCGGTCGAGGCCGCTGACGAGTACATGAAGGCGTTCGGGCAGCTCATGGCGCTCGAGCAGCAGGCCATCTCGCTGCGGCAGCGGGCGATGGGCGGGCTGGCCCAGTGAACCTCCTCGACGCGGTGCGACGGCGGTTCGCCCGGCCGCCCGAGCTGGTGCGCGCGGTCGTCGTCGCGTCGGCCGACCCCGACGAGCGGGTCCTCGCCTGGGGGACGCTCGTCCGCGACCAGGGCTGGCTGGCCGCGACCTCGCGCGGCCTGCGCCGGGTGCGGGCCGACCTGCCGCTGACCGAGGCGGGCGACGTCGGCGTCCTGCCGTGGCACGAGGTCGCCTCGGCCCGGTGGACGGCGACCGGCGACGGCGGCGGCCGCTTCGAGGTGACCCCGCTGACCGAGGTGGAGCCCGGCGTGCAGGCCCGGCTGCCCGTGGAGCGGCACGCGCTCAGCGACGCGGGCGACCTGCCGGCCGTCGTCCGCCGGCGGGTGGACCAGACGGTGGTCGCCAGCCGGCGGACGCCGCTGCCCGGCCGCGGCGAGGTCGTGCTCGTCGCCCGGCGGGTGCCCGGTCAGGCGGAGCGGGAGTGGACCGTCGTGTTCGACGACGACGCCGACCGCAGCGACCCGGTCGCGCGGGACGCCGCCCGGCAGAAGCTCGCCGAGGCGGTCGCCGCCGACCAGGTGATCTGACCCCGGGGAGGGTCAGGGCATCGGCGGGGTCCCCGCGGGGCCGGTCGTCGATGGTCCGGTCGCCGAGGCGCCGGTCGTGGGGGACGGGCTCGGCGTGGGTCGGGTGTCGGAGGTGTCGCGGCCCATGCGCGCCTTGACCGAGTTCACCACCGCGTCCGCCCGGGCCTGGGCCATGCCGGCCACACCCTGCAGCTGCGGGTTGTCCTTGGCGTTCTCCCACGACCTGCGGATCTGCTCGTAACGCTCACGCCCGGCCTTCGCACCGAGCACGTACCCGGCACCGAAGCCGGCGAGGAAGGACAGCTTCGCCACGGGAGACCTCCTGGACTCGAAGATTGAGTGATCACGGTAGCCGTGACCGGGTGTGACGCGCGACGCGAGGGACCCTGCGCAGGGCCCTCGGGCGTGTGAGGTACCCTCGACGAGGCGTGCGGGTCCGTCCCGCCGGTCCCCCGTAGCTCAATTGGCAGAGCATGCGACTGTTAATCGCAGGGTTATTGGTTCGAGTCCAATCGGGGGAGCAATACCACAGGTCAGCGGCCGGTCCTGGCGTTAGCGCGGCTGACTCACCCCGTTTTCCCCACTTCTCGTCATCTGGTCAGCCCCCGGTCGTGGTGGTGGGTGAGGGCCCGTAGCCGTGGGCGAGGGTGCCGCGACCTCGAGCCCCCGCGTGTGGGCGTCGCCCGGCCCGCCGGCACGAAGGTCTGATGCCTCGGGATCTTGATCGGCGACTGAGCGGATCAGGGGAACCTCATGGATGTTCTGTACGAGCGGGTCGCCTGACTCGACATCGGCAAGGCGACGCTGACCGTCTGCGAGCGCACACCCGGCCCCCGGAGTGGCCGGCGCGCGGAGACGCGGACGTTCTCGACCCTGGAGTGGGGGCTGCTGCGTTCGTCGCTGGTTCCGCCGCCGGATATCGGCCGGTCGCGGATGCTGACCCGCTACCGGGTGCAGCTGATGGCCGACCGAACGCGCGAGGTCACGCGGCCGGAGCTGATGCTCGGAGATGCCTCGATCAAGCTGCCGTCGGTCGCGGTCAACCTGACCAGCGTCTCGGCCGGGGCGATGCTCACCGCGCTGATCCAGGGCGAACGACCTGCCCGCCCCAACTCATGTCTCGACGCTTGCCAGCCGGAGGTCGCCGACGGTCAGCTCTGCGATCAGCGGCCGGGCGGCGTCCGGATCCACATCCGTTGCGACGGCGCAGAGTTCGGGGGTGACGCGCGCCCGCAGCAGGTGCGCCACGAATCGGCCCTCGGCGCCGGGCCGGCGCACTCGCAGGTCGCCGACGACGCCGGCGATCCCGCCTGCGCCCGCCGTCGCGGTACCGATCACGAGCAGTTCGGCCGCCCGTCGCGCCGTCTCGGCGGCCAGCCAGTCGTCGCGCTTCTCCATCGTGTCGGCCAGCAGGGTGCCGAGAAGGTCGACGTGGTCCGACGCCTCGGTCGGGCTGCCCACGCAGCGCAGCGCCAGGCCGTAGTCGCCGAGCGCCGTGGCCGCGCGAGCGACCACGTCGAGGGAGCGCCGGCGCACGCTCCGGACGGAGATGGTGCGCGCCACTTCGGCCGCCTCCGCGAAGAGCCCCGCCTGCGCGGCCTGCTCCGCCACCGAGGCCAGGGTGTCGGCCTGCACCTGCACGTGCTCGATCCGCCGCGCCGTCCGCGCCGCCTCCGAGTAGTCGTGGTGGGCGCACAGCCAGGCCACGATCACCCGGTACAGCGCGCTTCGCTCCTGGAGGTCCCGGGGCGCCTGGGCCGCGGCCCGCGCCAGCCCCACCCGGTCGTCGGATAGGGCCTGGTCGACCACCGCGGCGTAGAAGTCAGCCTCGGTCGACAGCCGTGTGCTGCCGCGAGAAGGCGCCGGCACGGTGGCGCTCGTCTCGCTCCGCGCCCCCAGGACGGCCGGTAGCGCGCCGCCCGTCTCCTCCGCCTCCGGCTCCGGCGCTGCGGCCGGCAGGCCGGCGCGCGGCTCCGGCGTGGCCGGTGAGACGGCGCGCGGCGCCGACGTCGTCTCGTTCGCGAAGTTCGCCTCGAACAACACGCGCACCAGCACCGTCTCGAGGCGTTCGACGTCCCGCTCCTCGGCGGGTTCAGCAAGGGCGGCCTCGACGATCTCGCGCGCGGCGACGTCGTGCCCGCGATCCAGCGCCGCCTCCGCGGCCGCCTCGCTGATCGCGGCGCGCGTCGCCGGCGACGCCGTGGTCCGCCGGAGGTCCGCCACCAGCGGCGCCGATCCGCGATCCCCGACCCGCCGGGCGCACTCGACCAGGACCTCCGGCCGGCTCGTGGCGATCCCCGTGGCGGCGAGCAGGGCCAGGGCGTCGTCCACCCTGCCCACTCCGCAGGCCTCGACGGCAACGGCGGCCAGGGCTCGCTGCCGCCATCCGGACTCCTCGATGGCCCGGGCGATGCGCTCGGCCAGGTCGAAGCGGTCCAGGTCCCGCTGCACGATGCGGGCGGCCTCCGTGACCGCCTCCGGCCCCTCGTGCTCTTCGATCGATCTCGCGACCCGCAGCGCGGCTGCGTCGTCACCGGCATGGACGGCGGCCTGGAGGACGTCGAGGAAGTTCCGGCGGCGCACGGTCGGCAGCGAGCGCGCGGTCAGCGTCGCGGCCTGGACGTAGTCGCCCAGCTGAAGCGCGAGCCGCGCCGTGCGGGCCAGGTGGCGCTGCTGCTCGTCGCGGTCCAGGCGGGGGATGATCGCGACGCAGTCGCCGAGGGCCGACCGGTCCACCGCGGCGCCGGCGAGGGCGGTGACGAGAATGCCCCGGACCGGCTGGCCGAAGCTGTCGGCGATCGGCAGCGCCCGCTCGAGGCCGGCGGCGGCGTAGAACCGGAGCAGGGCGGCCGTCTCCTGCGCAACGGCGTCCGGTGTGCCCTTGAGGGTCTCCATGGCGCGGCGGAGGATCTCGGTCGCCTCCTCTGCCCGGCCCAGTTCGACGCTGCGGCATGCGAGCTCGGTCAGGGCCCGGGCTGACGTCGACCGGGTCTGCAACCCGGCCGCCGTCCGCAGGGCTCGCTCCAGGTCCCCGCGCCCGGCGTAGGCCGCGACCACGGTGGCCAGCACGTCATCGCGGGTCTCGAGGTCGTCGATCTGGCCAACCAGCGCGACGGCCTCGTCCTCGTGGCCGGTCGAGGCGGCGTGCATGGCGACGACCCGGCGCAGGTGGTCGCCCGACGCCCGATCCTCCTCCGCCGCCACGGTCCCGATCGCGCCGTCCCACTCCCCGGCCTCGAGCATGGCGCGCACCACCGCCTCCAGCAAGCGCCGGCGCTCGTCGCGGTCCGGCAGCCGGCGGGCCAGCTCGGCAGCCGGAGCGCGGCGGCCGGACGCCAGCGCGGCGCGCGCCACCGCGGCCAGCGCCGCCGGCGATGAGTTCTCGGACCTGACGACCGCCAGGGACCACTCGACGTCCGCTTCGGCTGCGGACGTCAGGAGGACGGCGGACAGCGCGTTCCGGCGGTGTTCTTCGAGGGGAACGGCGGCGATGGCCAGCCCGGCCGAACCGAGGTCGCCTGCCGCGGCACGGTGCTGGGCGACGGCCGCCAAGGCGGCCGACCGCCACACCCCGTCGTCCTCGGGCGAGACGCTCTCCTCCGCGGCGGCGAGCAGCTCCTGCCGGTGGGCCGGCACGTCCACGGCCACCTGGGCCAGCGTGACGGGCCGATCGACACCGGGGGGCACGGCCAGCGCCTCGGCGCGGGCCCGCGCCGCCGTCTCGGCCGCGGCGCGGTCGCTCCGAGCCGCCAGGACGGCGGCCAGTCGAGCGAGCACCCGCGCCCGATGCGCCGCGGATGCGATGCGGCCGAGCGCCGCGGTGACCGCCTCGACGCGGCCCAGGCTCGCGGCGGCCTCGCCGACGAGCACTGCGGCCTTCTCCCGCCGGGCGGGGTCGCCTTCGCCGTCCAGTTCCTCGACGGCCGACTCGAGCAGGTCGGCGGCGAGGACGGCGGAGTCGCGCCGACCGACGGCCAGGGCCAGTGCGCTGAGCGCGCGGACCCGCGAGGAGCCGTGCTGTTCCGCCCGCGCGGCCGCCGTGACCGCGCGGACCAGTGCCGGCACATCGGCAGCGCCGTACTCGACGAGTGTGGCGATGAGCAGGTTCCGGCTCTGTGGATCGGGAACGCCGAAGGCCAACTCCTCGGCCCGACGGCGGAGGGCGGTTGCCCGGTCCTGCGGCGTCCCGGGCAGGGCGGCTGCACGGGCCAGCAGCGTCGCGGCCTTTGCCGGGGGCTGGTCGTCGGCCGCCCGCTCGACGACGGTCAGCAGGAGCGACACGTCGTGCCCGGCGGGAGCCAGTTGCGCGGCCACGGCCAGCGCTGCCTGGCCCTGCTGGTGCTTGTCGAGGACGGCGGAGACCAGGTCGCCGGCCAGGCCGATCTCGCCCAGAGCGGCGGCCGCCTCGGCGGCGGCGGAGAGAGCGGTGCCCTGCCGCCACGGGGACCCGCCGCTGCGCGCCAGGGACGCGCAGTCGCGCAGCAGCATCGCCAGCTCCGGCGCCGGTGCCCACGTCCGCACGGTGAGCGCGATCCGCGCGAGGCGGACCGCGCGCTCGTGCGGATGGGAGAGCTCGTTCGCCACGACCACGGCGTCCTGCAGCAGAGCTAGCCGGGTCTGCTCCGCCCCGGTCGCCGCGGCCAGCAGGTCGGCGAAGCAGTCGCAGCGGATCTCGGGATCGGGAACGCCACGGGCGAGGGCGACGGCCTCGTCGGTGCTGCCCGCGCGCCAGGCGGCGACCGCCACCGCCGCGAGGGCCCGCGCCTTCGCCGTCCCCTCCAGCCACTCGGCGAGCTCGTGCGCCCGCCGCCAGTCCCCGGCGCGGACCCAGCCGAGGGCGACGTCGACGGGGCACCGGCCGATGGGGGTGCGCAGCTTCTCGCGGGCCACGGCCAGGACCGCCACGGCGTCGAGCCGAACGCGTGGAGCGGCGCACCAGGTGGCCAGCGCCGCATCGATCTCGCGAAGGGCGCCGTGGGTGCTGCCCTGCCGGGCGGTGAGGAAGCGGATGCGTGGCACCGACACGAGCCGGGTGAGGAGCTCCGCCTCGCGCAGTTCCTGCAGCAACTGGGGGTAGCCGTCGGCGAGGTAGTCGGGCGTGTTGTCGGGCCAGCCCGCGGCGGCGTAGCCGGCCGCCCACTCGTGGATGCGGGTGCGCAGCGCGGGGATGCGGTCGGCGAGTGCGCCGGCGGTGGCCTCCCGCAGGGTGCTGTGCTGGAAGGCGAAGCGCGTCTCGCCGCCAAGCGGGATCGGCTCCACGATCCGCGCCGCCACGCGCTCGAACACCCGCCGGACCTCGTACTCGCCGGTCGCGGGCGAGTCCTCCTTGGCGAGGGCGGCGGCCTCGTTCACGGTGAGCGGGCCGGCCGCCGCCAGCAGGCACAGCATTGTGCGCGCCGCCGGGTCGTCGAGGTATTCCTCGAGGTCGTCCTCGGCCGCCTGTTGCCGCCCGGTCGCGAACGGGCTCGCGCGCAGTGGGCGCCGCGGCGTGCGGCGCTCGTCGAGGAGGGGGTGCTCGGAGCGACGGGCGGGGAGGTGGACGTTGCGCCGGCTGAAGACGAGCACGTGCGTAGACGGCAGGCGGTCGGGCGGGAGCAGCCCGAGCAGCCGCCCGGGATCCTCTGCCTCGTCGGCGCCGTCGACGAGCAGGACGAGGTGCCGGCCGAGGCGTTGCTGGTGGGCCTGCGCCTGCTGCCAGAGGCTGACGAACGCCTCGTGCCCCTGCTCGCGCGGCGCCTCCCGGTCGAGCAGCGCGGCCAGTTGCTCGCAGACCGACTCGAGGAAGCGGCGGATCTCGGTCGTCGCCCGGGCGCGGGAGAAGAAGAAGGAGACGACGTCGACGCCGTCGACCGGATGCGCGGCGGTGTGGGCCGCGAGCGTGGTCTTGCCGGACCACGGATCGGCCGTCCACCAGGCGAACGGGCGATCGGACAGGGTGAAGGCGCGCAGCTCCTCGATCTCCGTGTCGCGCCCCTCCAGCCGGGGGCTGCGGGCGTCGAGCCAGCGGACGAAGTCGGTCTGCGTGGTGGGCCGGCGGGCGGGAACGAAGCGGACGGCGAGACCGTCGTCGGCCAGCAACTGCCGGAGCACGGCGACGTTCTCGCCGGCCTCGCGGTCGCGTGCGAACGCGGTGTCGTGCTCCTCGAAGACCGCGGCGAGCCGCACCGCGGTGAGGAAGCCACCGGGCTCGACCTCGGCGACCAGGCCGACCAGCCGGTCGTGGGCGAAGATCGCGGCGCCGGAGAAGCCGGTCCAGTCCTCACCGCGGATGCCCTCGGGCACGTCGGCGCGGAGCTGGAGCCGCCCGGTCTTCGCGTTGGCCAGCGGCGGGATCTCGCCGGTGACCGACGCGGTGTCGCGCACGGTCGTGGTGGCGCCGGGCTTGGTCGAGAAGGTCGGAAAGCCCAGGGCCTGAAAGGGCACGGCCCGCGCCACGAGGGCGGGGAGGTCGCCCAGCTCGGGCGAGCTCAGATCCTCGGTGCCGAAGGGGCGGGTGAGCCGCACCAGCGCCAGGTCGGCGGTCGCGCCTGCCCAGGCGACCTCGCCGCGGATCTCCTCGCCGCGGGTGGCCCCGGGGAAGAAGCGGACGTCGACGGTGGCGGCGTCGTCGAGCACGTGCCGCGCGGTCAGGACGAGGTGCGGGGAGAGCTGGTAGCCGGTGCCGTAACTCAGCGTTCCGTCGTGCCGGCCGACCAGGATCTCGGTCACCTGCTCGGCACGGAGTCCTTCGGGCCGCGGCGGCATCTCAGTCGGGCCGCGCGTCGGGCCGGGCGTTCACCACCAGAGGCTGGCCGTGGTCGTCCAGTGGGGTCAGGGTGACCTTCAGGCGCTGCGTCCGCTGCACCGACGCCTTGGCCGAGCCGCCGAGCGAGACCACCCAGAACTTGATGTCGCCCTTGGCTCCGGCCTCGCGGGTGCCGGCGACCTCGAGTTCCAGCTCGACCGGCCCCACGGCGAAGCGCGGTGTTCGGTTCTTGCCGGCGAGCTCGGCCGCGCGGAGTTCCGAGCGCAGGGCCTCGATGTACTCCGAGAGTTCGATGTCTTCGTCCACCGGGCCGCCGTCCTCCCGTTCCCCCGCACAGGCACCCACCGGCCGTGCAACGCCCCGACGCTATCGGTACCGAGCCGGGCAAGGGCCGTGAGCCGTCGCCGGAAGAACGGGCAGCGCTACGGAAAGCCCGCCGCCTCGGAGGGCGGCATTGCCAGGTCGGCAGCCAGCAGCTGCCGGTCCGCGGTGGCAGCGGGCAGTGGAGGCCTTGTTCGGCGGGACCCCGGCGGCGTCGTGGACGGTGCCGATGCTGGCGGCCGGGCAGCGCCGCCTCGGCCCACCACGATGGGGCCGGATGCGCGAACGGTCGCACAGGCGGCACGGCAGGTTGAGCGATGGCCGTGGCCTCTGCCACGTCGACAGTGACCAACTGATGGGAGCCGGTAAGGCCGGGCATTGTCAGTCGCCCATGGATCACTGGTGCGCGCAGGGTGATGTCCGTGTGGCCAGCCAAGCGTCGGGCGCCGGTGCCAGGTGTTCGAGCATGCCCGGCTGGGTGCCTATCCGCGGCGGCGCCGACGGCGGGTCCCGCCCTCGTTCGGGGCTGCTGCAGGATTAGTTGACCCTGGGAATGTTGATCATGCCGCGATGGTGGCGTGCTGGGTGGTGAAGGCGAGGGTGCGTTGTCCGCTGTAGACACCGTCTCGCTATCCGAGGGTGGTGGCTTCATCGGATGTGCCTGACTCATGGGAGCGCTGGGTCCATCTGGTTGTTGCGGTATCAGCCCACTCGCGGATTGAGTGCGTGATGCGGGGCGGCTGACGCCATCAGATCGCGAACTTCTCTCGGGCGACGCCGCTGGGCTTCCTCGGCGAGAACCGCTTTCTCCAAGGTTCCGGCGACCTCCTGCCAATCGGGATGATCCCTGCACCGCCACCTGGAGTTCGAACCAGGACGAGACCGGTCGGCGTCGATCACCGTCACCCACTCGAGTGTCTTCTTGGGCTCGTTTTCGTGGGGCTCGTCCGCGTGAGCCTCGTCCGCGTGGGGCTCGTCCGCGTGGGGCTCGTCCGCGTGGGGCACGTTTGCGAAGGCCACCTCCGCAGTGTCGTCGACGCGTACGGTCGCTGGCCTTTCCTGGGGGTCGAGGTGCTCCAGCACTCGGAGGCAGGTTCGACAGTAGAAGGCCTGGATCCTGCGGAAGAGGTTCTTCGGCGGGTCACTCCCGCTTGCCGCCGTGCTGATCTTCGCCAGGGCTCGACGGATCATCTCGTCCTCAGCGTCCAAGTCGCCCGACATGCCTTCGACCGTCGCCGTGGGATGGCCGTCGACATGGTGGATCAACTCCGCCAGGAAGTCGCGCAGATCCCGGCGTTTGATTCCCTCAGCCAGAAGGATTGTGAGGACGAAGCCGACCACGAACACCGCGACCGGGAAGCCCCACCTCCAGGGCGGAGGTTGAAAGGCCACTACGAGGAAGACCCACGCCGCCATGCTCGCCGGATAGATCAAGGCCGAGGCGAATGGCTCGTTGACAAAGCCCATCAAGCTGCGCGGTCGATTACGGAATTGTCCTCGGACTCCGAGGTGGACCTCGAGGCGCTGTCCCGCTCGTATCAGGTAATGACACTTCTTGATCCCGAAGAGCTCGTACGAGAACAGGCCGAGGGTGAAGACGGCCCCGATCGCGCCAATGACCGGGAGGACTTGGGCAAGCGGCTCCGACCCATCCGATGGCGCCTCGGCGCCGAGATCGGGAACGTGGTCGTTCAGCAAGAAGAAGACGCCGGTGCCCGTGGCGATCGGCAGTAGACCCAGCAGCTTCATGCGGAAGTCATCGATTGCCTGGTAGCTCTCGCAGACACGGTCGTATGCGGCTTCACTGCCCTCCTGCTGTTCCGGTGTCATGCCGACCTCCCTCCCGCAGAGTCCACCACAATGCGGCACCAGTGATCCCGCGACCTGCGCGGCGCCAGCAGCAGCGACGACAGAGCCGACGACGTCGATCATCGACTCGCCCCTTCTCGGGCAAGTGGCGCGATCAGTCGGTTCCCCTGGCTGCGAAAGGGGCCCGGGGCGGCGGAGCGCCCTCGCCGCGTCCCGCTGGCCCCTTTCTGCGGGTACCCCAGGTGTTGCCCACTTGTGTGGGAGGTCTTTACGGGATTGCCGTCATCGCGGTCACGTTGTTGGCGTGGCCGATCTCGCGCCAGTTGATGTTGGATTCGACCGGGTCGCGGATCCAGAGCTTGTTCTCACTCGTCGCCGCCCACAGCTTGCGTGACA
The DNA here is from genome assembly GCF_051383635.1 of Geodermatophilus sp. CPCC 205506. NCBI lineage: Bacteria > Bacillati > Actinomycetota > Actinomycetes > Geodermatophilales > Geodermatophilaceae > Geodermatophilus > Geodermatophilus sp. CPCC 205506. Next base: position 62,739 of record NZ_JALPKP010000006.1, read on the forward strand.
GGAATGCCAGCCCTGTCACGAAGTTGGCGTGGCCGATCTCCTCCCAGTTGATGTTCGACTCCTTGGGGTCGCGCACCCACAATTTGTTGTCCGCGGTTGCGGCGACCAGCTGGTTCCGGATTTGCCCTGTCCGGTCGAGGTCGGTCATGACGCCTTCCTTGCTGTGAGATGCAAGCGGGCCCCACCAGCCTTCGCGCCAGGCGTCACGGCGTCGTCACCTCGCCGTCACGGAAGCCCGCCGACAGCATTGGACGGCCATCGGCCTCTGCGCTCTCAGCCCGGCAAGAGCATCAACGGCCGGAGCCGCGAGTTCTGTCGGCAGTCGGGTCGGGCACTGATGACAGGTGGCGCACTCCGCGCGATCCCGACGGCATCGCGGTGACCCCAGGTAGAAGGCCGGGCGCGCCCGGCGGGAACGAGTGCGGCTCGCTGCGGATGAGTGGTCGGCAGGGTCGAGCAGCGGCACCGGCGCGGGGCAGACCGCGCGGCCGGCGACGAGCCCGTCGCCGCTGACCGCGTGCAGGCGTCCGGCCGGCAGTCCACCCGGTCCTGCTCCCAGGGCCGGGGTGACCGCGTCGGCGCCGACAGTCCAGTCCTCCCAGGGCACTCAGCCGGCCCGGTGAACCACGTCAGACCGAGGCCGGCCGTCATGGGCCGCTTCTCGACTCTCGCTGATCACGATCTGGGGCGACAGGCAGCACATGCGTTTGACGGTCAAACGCGGTGACGGCTGGTCAGCGCGGGGCTCCGGCGGGTCGGCCCTTCCGCCCGCGCCACGCTGCGACACCTCATCTCCCGCGGGCCGGCCCCGGGTGCAGGGCCGGCCGGCGAGACGTCACTTGACCAGGGCTCCGGCGTCGACCGGCAGCGGCACGCCCGTGATGTAGCGGGCGTCGTCGGACACCAGGAACACCAGCGCGCGGCTGATGTCGATCGGCTGGACCCACGGGATCGGCAGGGTGTGCATGGCCTGGGACCTCGGCTCGAAGTCCGCCCGGGCGGGGTTCGGGATGTCGGGGACGAAGATCTTCATCGTCTCGTCGTTCATGATCATGTCGGTCTCGACCTGAGTCGGGTGGATGCTGTTCACCCGGATCCGCTCCGGCCCGTACTCCACCGCGAGGGTCCGCATCAGGCCGACCACGCCGTGCTTGGCGGACACGTAGTGCGAGATGTGCGAGTAGGCCTGCAGCCCGGCCGCGGAGCTGGTCAGCACGATGGCGCCGCCCTGGCCGCCGGCGAGGATGTGCGGGATCGCGGCCTTGCAGGTCTGCCACACGCCGGTGAGGTTGATGTCGATCATCTGCTGCCAGACGTCGAGCGGCAGCTCGTGGGAGGCGTGCGGCAGCGACCCGATCCCGGCGTTGGCGGCCACGATGTCCAGCCGGCCCAGTTGGGTCACCCCGTCGTCGACCGCGCCGGCGAGGGCGTCGTAGTCCCGGACGTCGGCCTTGGCCGCCACGATCCGGCGGTCCAGCGCCTCGACCTCGCGGACGGTCTCCTGCAGCTTCTCCCAGGTGCCTGTCGGGTAGGGCATTCCCGGGATCTGCTCGCAGATGTCGACCGCGATGATGTCGGCGCCCTCCCGGGCGAGCTCGACCGCGTGGCTGCGCCCCTGTCCCTGGGCCGCGCCGGTGACGAAGGCGACCTTGCCCTCGAGCCTGCCCATGACGTCTCCCTCCTCGATGTGATGTGTCCCGCGTCACCGTACGGGTCCGCCACCGGTCGCCACCCCGGTCCTCGGCCACGGCGACGGACGCCGGTCCGGTCCCCGCTCGGCCGGACACCACCAGCTTCCGCCCCGACGAGGACGCCTCGTGCGCCCTGGCGCTGCTGACCCAGGACGGCAACCCGGTCTCGGCGGCCGTGCGCAGCGCGCTCATCCGGGCGGCCCGCGTTGTGGCGGGGGAGCGACGGCGGGCGCAGGCGGCCGAGCTGGCGGCCGACGAGGCCGATCGCGAGGAGGCAGCGCAGGTGCTACGGGACATGGAGACGCTGCGTGCGTGGTGAGGTGTCCCGGCTCCCGGCGCCTCGCGACATCCGGAGCCACGAGCAGTCCAGGCGGTGGTTCGCCGTGGTGGTCCGGTCGGACCTGGTGCCGTTGTCGACCTGGCGTGTCGCCCCGACGTCGGCATCGGCTGGGCGGCGACCTTCCGACCCGAGGTCGAGAGCCCCCGCGCGGGGCCCGACTGCCGTTGCGGCGTGGGATCCGAGCGAAGTCTCGGGCTGCCGGTGAGCGACGCTCCGGCTCCCCGGTCCTCCGAGCGACACCTCCCGTCCGGTCGGCCTCCTTCCGGCGCGACCGGACAGCGCGGCGATCATCGTCGCGTCCGAGCCCCCCGTGCACCCCGAACGACCACCAGACCGGCGAGGGACACCGCGCACAACGCCGCGGTGACGGCAATGGCCGGGGTCACCCAGCCCGGCACCATGTCGTACTCGGCGTTGCAGGGCGAGGAGTACGGCGGCAACGGCGAGTCTCGCCCATGGGCAGCCGAGTACTCCGGGTCGAAGTCCTGCTCTACGACGAGCGTGCAGGTCTCTCCCACTTCCAGTCCGGTGAACGCCTGCGTCACACCGAAGGCGCACAGCGCCAGAGTCAGCAGCCCGCTGGCCAGGGCTCCCCGCCACCAGGGGGCTGGCCACACCGTCCGCTGGGCGCTCATGCGCCCGACGGTGCCCGAGGCCGAAGACGGCACTGCGTGACCACCATCGAGGTCCGTTGGGGGGAACGACGAATCTGATCCGTGCAACTCCTCGCCCAGGCCGGTGAGGGCAGGGCTGAGCCCCAGGGGCGCGGTCGTCGGCGCGCACTCCCGCGCGGCGCCGAAGGCGCGCCGCCGTGTGACGATCCGCAACGCCGGGGCGCTCGGGCGCTGTCCCCGTCCGCGGGGTCGACGGCGGGTGCAGGACGGCTCCCCGTCGTAGGGTGCCGTGCGTGGCGGGTGGGGATCTCGCGGAGCAGCTGGCGGATGCCCGCAGCGACCTGGCTGCCGCCACCGCCCGCGCCGAGGGACTGCAGCGCGCTCTGGTCTCCAACCGGCGGATCGGCATGGCGATGGGGATCCTCATGGAGCGGTACCGGCTCACCGAGGAACAGGCCTTCGACCGACTACGCGACCTGAGCCAGCGCAGCAACATCAAGCTGCGCGAGGTGGCCGAGCAGCTCGTCAACACCGGCGACATCCAGCAGCGCTGGACCTGACACCGCCATCCGCAACCGACCAGCGGAGGAAACCGTGCACGACCCCGCAGACGAGGATGGCCGGCCGCCCGCCGACGGGGCAGCGCAGGCCGGCTCGTGGGAGAGCGAGCGCCAGGTCAGGTCGTGGTGGGTGGACCCGCACGAGCGTGACACCCGCGCCGACGCCGCCGACCGGCACGCGCAGGACCGGGACGGCGCCGCCCGTGCCCGCGACGACGCCGCCGATCGTCGGTTGCAGGACGCGCAAGCACGCGAGGATCTGGCGTACCGGCGGATCCGGGAGGTGACACGGCGGCTCAACGCCCTGGACGCCGGCGAGGCTCACCAGCGCGTCCATCTGGAATGGGCGGCCGAGGCGATCCAGGCGGCGATCGACTCCGGTGCCGACGAGCCGCTGGTGCGCCTGCTGCGCGAGGTCCTCAAGCTGCTGGACGTGCAGTTCGCCGACGTGATCGCCGCCGGCATCCAGCGTTCCCGTCTCCGCGTCGACCTGCAGCACGCCGACCAGTACCTGGCCAGCGCAGCCGATGACCGCAGAGCAGCGTCCGCGGACCGGGCCGCGGCCGCTGCCGACCGGTCGGCAGCGGCCGGTGACCGCGCCAGCGCACGGACTTCCCGTCGATCCGCCGCGGCCTACCGGGCCGCCGACGAACCCGGGCTGCCGGAGTACTGACCCACCCAGGTTTCCCGGGATGACCACGGCGACGCCCTTGATCGCCGGCATCGACCCCCAGGGTCGGCCCGCGGAGGGCCGGGGGATGCAGAGCACGGTGGTGTCCACGTGGGTTCCGCCCGATGGCGTGGTCACGCGGCCGGTGACGTTCCGGTGACGTTCTCGATTGCATAGTGCGAGAGCTCCCGGATGACGGGGCGGCACTTCTCACTGTGTATGCCGGAATGGAGTGGACCCATGTCCGATGTGAATCTTCCCGAGGGAAATCCGGGGAAGGACCGGAGAGCTGCGGGAACCGGCGGGTCTACAGGCGCGGTGCCGCCCTCCCTGGGTCTCGACGAGCTGGCGAACGCAGCGCCGATCCCGGCCACCGAGAGCATGCCCGCGGACATCGCGGAACTGCTCGAGCCGCATTCGGGCGTGTACGTGCTCTCCGACGACAAGCCCTCGCTGGACTTCGGGTCCGCGCGTGTTCGTGCGGCGGCCGACGTGTGGCACGTCGATGCGACCAGCGGGGAGCTCCGGACGACGATCCCCGGGCTGGAGCAGACCGAGCTCCAGCTCGAGACCGCCGAGTCGGCGCGTGCCGAGGAAGCCGGCACGGACAGTCACCGCCCAGCCTGGATGGAACAGCAGTTCCTCCCCAGGCTGGCACCCTTCCGCCTCTCCGCGCGCGAGACGGGGTCGCGGGCGGCTCGCTTGTTCCTGGAGCCGAGAGCGGCGGAGGCGGAGCGGCTGGCCTATCCGTGGTGCTGCGTCGGCAGGATCATCACGAGCAGTTCGCTCGGCACGTGGGTCGGTAGCGGTGTGCTCGTCGGTCCGAACCTGGTGCTCACCGCGGGTCACGTCGCGCCGTGGGGTGGGAGCAACTGGTCGATGGAATTCGTGCCCGCACTGCGGGAGGGTGACGCCAATCCACGTCCCTTCGGCAGTTCGTTCATCTCGCAGTACCGCGGTTACAACAGACCGCGCGACGTGTTCGGCTACGACTACGTCATCTGCCAGCTCTACCGGCCGCTCGGTCAAGCGCTCGGCTGGATGGGAGCCCAGTCGTGGGGCAACGAGGACGAGTACGAGGCTCGCGACTACACGTCCTCCGGGTATCCGGCCACTTTCGGCGGGCGACCTGCCGTTCAGTTCAGCGTCGGGATCCGGGACATCGACAACGACAGTCCGGGCAAGGAACTCGAGACCGTCGAGTACACGGCAGGAGGGTGGTCGGGCGGGCCGCTCTGGTTCTTCGCCGGCCAGAGCCCGACGATCGTCGGCGTCCTGAGCGGTGCCGAGACGGACGTGCTGGACCCACGACGGGACGTCTACGCCGGGTACACGGCCATGATCGACCTCATCAAGTTCGGCTTGGACAACTGGCGGCTGTGAGCCGGGGAGCCGTGCAGCACGCGAACGGATGGCGGAGGGGTCGTACACACCTGGACTCGCGGACATGACCGTCCGGCGGATGGACCACGTCGGCGTCGTCGTCGACGACCTCGCGGCGGCCGTCGCGTTCTTCGTCGAGCTCGGCCTGGAGGTGGAGGGCGAGCGACCGGCATCGGTCGAGGGACGGTGGGTGGACCGCGTCGTCGGGCTCGAGGGCGTCCGGGTGGAGATCGTCTTCGTGCGCACCCCGGACGGCCACGGCCGACTCGAGCTGACGAAGTTCCACGCGCCGTCTGCGGTCAGGGCTGAGTCGACGACACCGAACACGCTCGGCCTCCGCCGGATCATGTTCGCCGTCGACGACATCGATGACGTCGTCGCCCGCCTGCGGGCCCACGGCGGCGAACTCGTCGGCGAGGTGGCGCAGTACGAGGACACGTACCGGCTCTGCTACGTCCGTGGCCCGGACGGCATCATCGTCGCGCTCGCTGAAGAGCTCGGCTGACGTGCGCAGCCGCGGTCGGGACCACTGGCCGGAGGTGTACCGCAGGCCGGCGTTGATCAGCTCGGTGATCCGCCGGGCCACGTGGCCCGGCAGCGAGGCGTCCGGCACCGGGTCGTCGACCGACGGCACCCGGCGCAGGCCCGTGCGGTAGCCGTCGGGCGGCAGGTCGAAGCCGATCCTCGCGATCACCTCGGCACCGTGGGCAGTGCCCAGGCGGGGCGCGCAACCGCCTCCACCCGCGCGCCGCCGTTGCCGGGCGTCGGCAACGTGGAACCGCGCGGGTTCGCCGGTCGCCGCCCTCGTTCCGCCCGCTGCCCGGCGGGATGCTCGGGTCACGGCTTCGGAGGCTCCGCTGCGGAGGAGGTGGTCAGGGATGCACACCCGTACACCGGCTCCACCCGGCTGCGCCACCGCGGCCGGCGGCCGCGTCGCGCAGCCGGCCGGGCCCGCCCGCCACGCGGTGACCGGCGGTGGGCTGCTGGCGTTGGCGATGAGCCGGCGGGCTCGTGGCCTGCGCGGCCTCGACGTGCTGCGACCCAGTCAGGACCGGGCGCCTCCGGGAGTGCGCTGACCCCACGCCCACGTCCGAAGGCGCGTCCCACCGACCGGTGGGCGTGCCTTCTGCCTTCCAGGAGGAGAACACCCATGTCCGTCACCCTGAGCCCGCAGGCAGCAACCGTCGCTACTCCCGCCACCGAGTGGGACTCCTTCCGCGTCCTGCTCGACGACCAGCGCGCCGACTGCGTCCGCCAGCGGGAGCTCGCCCTGGCCGAGGCGGCCACCTCGATGCCCGAGCCGGTGGCCATGAGCCGCGCGGCGACCCTGCTCCGCACCATCGAGGAGATCGACGCCGCATTGGACCGGATCACCGACGGCACCTACGGCGGCTGCGTGCACTGCGGGCGGGCCATCCCCATCGAGCGGCTGGAGTTCCGCCCGTACGCGGCCCGCTGCGTCTCCTGCTCGCAGCAGGCAGGCTGAGCAGTCGGCGCCGCGACAGGAGGAGCAGACATGCCTGCTGACCACGCCCGGCGAGGTCCGGCGTTCGTGCACGGCGCACCACGACAGGTGGCCGTCGTCGGCGGCGGGATGGTCGGCCTGGCCACCGCCTGGTTCCTGCAGGACGCCGGCGTGCGCGTGACCGTCTACGAGCGCGATTCCGTCGGCGCCGGTGCCTCCTGGGGCAACGCCGGCTGGCTCACTCCGGCGCTGACCGCGCCTCTGCCCGAGCCGTCGGTCCTGCGCTACGGGTTGCGGGCCGTGGCCGATCCTCGATCGCCGGTGTACCTGCCGCTGCGCGCCGACCGCACCCTGCTGCGCTTCCTGGCCGGGTTCGTCGCGCACAGCACCGCGCGGCGATGGCGGGCCGGCATGGCCGCCTACGTGTCGCTCAACGAGCGGGCGCTGGAGGCGTTCGACAGCCTCGCTGCCGGCGGCGTGCTCGCCGGGACGCACCCGGCGCGGCCGTTCCTCGCCTGCTTCCGCCGGGAGCGCCAGGCCGCGGCGCTGCTGGCGGAGCTGGAGGCCATCCGGGACGCCGGCCAGGACGTCCGCTTCTCCCCGGTGACCGGCTGGCGGGCTCGGGCCGAGGAGCCGGCGATCACCGAGCGGGTGGGCGCCGCCGTGCAGATCGTCGGCCAGCGGTACCTGCACCCGCCGGAGTACGTGCGCGCCCTCGGTCAGGGGGTGTGCGCCCGCGGCGGCGAGGTCGTCGAAGGGACCGGCGTGGCCGACGTGCGGCACGACGGCGGTGGGATCACCGTCGTCACCACCACCGGCGAACGGCAGCGGCACGACGCGGTCGTGCTGGCCAGCGGCGCCGAACTCGGCCGGCTGGCCGGCCGGTTCGGTGTGCGGCAGCCCGTCCAGGCCGGTCGCGGCTACAGCTTCAGCGTGCCGACCGAGCGGATGCCCCGCGGCCCGCTGTACTTCCCGGCCGAGCGGGTGGCCTGCACGCCACTGGGCGGCCGGCTGCGGGTGGCCGGGATGATGGAGTTCCGCCGCCCCGGTGACCCGCTGGACCCCCGCCGCATCACCGCGATCGTCGACGCGGTCCGCCCGTTCCTGTCCGGGGCCGACCTGGACGACCGGCGCAACGAGTGGGTCGGGTCCCGCCCGTGCACCCCTGACGGGCTGCCGCTGATCGGCGCCACCGCCGCCCCGGGGGTGTTCGTCGCCGGCGGCCACGGCATGTGGGGCATCGCGCTCGGCCCGATCAGCGGGATGCTGCTGGCCCAGACGCTGCTCAAGGGCGAGGCTCCGCCGGAGCTGGCCCCCTTCGACCCGCTGCGCTGACCGCGCTCCACCGGAGGACCAGAATGACCCGGGGGAACTCGTCGTCGACCTCGAGCAGGTCACCGTCCACCAGTTCCGAGGCCGTGTCCTAGCTGGACCGCACCGGCCAGTAGCGCCACAGCAGCCAGCCCAGTGCGGTGGCCGCGCCGACCGCGAGGCCGCCGGCCACGACGCCGAGCAGGATGAGGACGACCGCGATCCGGGCGCCGGCCACCGCGGCCACCGGCAGGTCGTCCAGGTCCCGGGCGTCGCGCCGATGCCGCTGCGCCGGGTGGCGGCCCGGTGGGTCGGGCTCCTCGGCCTCGGCGGCGTAGAGCCGCTCGATGTCGTCCCAGATCTGCTGTTCGTGGCTGCTGAGCACGGTCCACCTCCTGACCACCACCATCCCGGCGGGAGGCCGGCCCGGCCAGGGACACCGCCGGTCACCTGGCGCATGCTGGGCTTGCCGACCGTCGGCAAGCACCGTGCGGGGGATCACCGGGTGAGGAGGCCAGATGAGCGGCGACCGGCAAGGCAGGGTCCCCGAGCAGTCCGGTGCGGCGGCGACGGGCGACGACTGGCTGGCCGCGGTCGCGGCGTCGGCGGCCGCCGCCTGCCAGGCGCCGGTGGAGCTGCTCGGCGGGTACCTGCCGATGCTGGCCGACGCCGCCATCAACGGCCGCCGTCCCGACGGGTGGGAGCTCGACGCCGTCCGGGAGCTCGGGCGGCGGGCGGCCGTGCAGGGCGTCGGCGCCCGCCGCTCGGTCGACCTGTACCTGTCGGCGTCGTGGCGGCTGTGGCGGCAACTGCCGGTCGTCGTGCGCTCCAGTGATCCGGAGAAGGTGCGGCGGGCTGCGGAGGCGGTGCTGCGGGTGCTCGACGACGCCATCGGCGTGCTCGTCGACGGCCACCAGTCCGAGCGGCGGGAGATGATCCGTCACGAGGAGGCGCTGCGGGCGGAGTTCGTCGACGACCTGCTCCGCGGGGACGCCGACGTCGCCCGGATGGTCGAGCGCGCGGAGCCGTTCGGCATCGACCTGGGGAAGTCGCACCGGGTGGCCCTCGCCGCCGCACGGAGCGCCGACGGTCCGACCGACCGCGCGGCCATCGTGCTGGAGCGGGTCGTCGTCGACCGGTTCGGCGACCGGGAGGTGCTGGTGGCGACCAAGGACGGCCGCGTGGTCGTCGTCGTACCCGCCGCGACGGCGGCCCCTGCCACGCGGGACGTGGACCTCGGCTCCCTGATCCACGCCGAGCTCGACCGGATCGACGGCGGCCGGCGCTGGCGGGTGGCGGCCGGCCGTGCCTTCCCCGGCGCCTACGGCGTCGCGCGCTCCTACGAGGAGGCGCGCGAGGCCCTGGTCGTCGCGGACCGGCTCGGCCTCCACTCCGACGTGGTCCACGCCCGGGACCTGCTGATCTACCGGGTACTGGGCCGGGACCAGGCGGCCATCGTCGACCTCGTGCGCGACGTGCTGGGCCCGCTGCACCAGAGCCGCAGCGGCGCCGAGGTGCTGCTGGAGACCCTGCTGGAGTACTTCAACGCCGGCGACGTCGCGACCGAGGCCGCCCGGCGCCTGCACGTCTCGGTGCGCACGGTGACCTACCGGCTGGCCCGCGTCGCGCACCTGACCGGGTACAGCGTCTCCCGGCCCGACCAGCGGTTCTCGCTGCACGCGGCCGTGCTCGGGGCCCGGCTCCTCGAGTGGCCGGCGAGGCCGCTGCCCGTCGACCCGTGACGGGCGGCCGAGCGCACGGTCACGTGACCCGGGCCCGGGCCGGGCGGCGTGCCGGGGCCCGGCAACGTGAACGCGTCAAGGTCCGCGTCCTCGTCGGCCACCCCAGTGGAATGGTGCACCGTCGGCCGAGTCGCTTTGCCGGGGGTCGGCAAGCACGGCGTCCGGAGTTGACCGGCCCGGGCCGTGGGAAGCGACGCGGATCGGTGTCACGGTGGACGCATGACCACCACGAGGAGAGGGGAGCCGGCGTGACGACACTTCTGCACCGAGCTGCTGAGCCGGAGATCCGGGACGTGCGCGGGGTACAGGCCGTCGGAGGGATCGTCGCGGCCGGCCGGTCACGGGTGGAGCGCGACGGCGAACCCGGGCGCGTCAGCGGAGTGGTGCGCGACGGCGCCGGAACGGGTGCCGGCCCGCTGACCGACATCGTCGACCAGTGGGGGGAGCAGTCGTTCCCCGCCAGTGACCCGCCACCGACCTGGTGACCTCCGGTCACGGTCGCCGCTTGCCTCGAGGGCTCCGGCGATCCGGGACGCGCTCGCGCGGACCATCGACGGCCACCCGTTCCTGCTGGGACGATGCGCTCGAGCCCACCGTGGTGTCCCCGGGGAGGTGGGCATGGCCGGCCCTCTGCTCGAGACCAAGATCCACGTCCCCCGGCGCCGACGCGGCGTGGTGTCACGTCCCGGGTTGACCGGGCGCCTCGGCGGTGGGGCCGATGCGGCGCTGACCCTCGTGTCCGCTCCGGCCGGGTTCGGGAAGACGACGCTGCTGACCGACTGGCTGGCGACGGCACCGGCCGAACGACGGTCGGTGGCGTGGGTCTCGCTCGACGAGCGGGACAACGATCCCGCGCTGTTCTGGACGTACGTCCTCGCCGCTCTCGAGGCGGCGGTGCCCGGCGTCGCTGCGCGCGCACGTGCTCTCCTGCAGTCGTCCCGGCCACCGATCGAATCGGTCCTCGCCACTCTCCTCAACGACCTCGACGGGATCCCCGACGACGTGGTGCTGGTGCTCGACGACTACCACGTCATCGACGCGCCCGAGGTGCAGGAGGGGATGGCCCATCTGCTGGAGCACCTGCCTCCGCAGGTCCAGCTCGTGATCGCCAGCCGGGTCGACCCGGCGTTGCCGCTCGCGCGGTGGCGGGGGCGGGGCCGGCTCGTCGAGGTCCGCGCCGCCGATCTCCGCTTCACGGCGGGGGAGGCGGCGGCGTACCTCAACGGCGCGATGGGACTGCAGCTGACGGCAGCGGACGTCGCAGCGCTGGAGGACCGCACCGAGGGGTGGATCGCCGCGCTGCAGCTGGCGGCGCTGTCGATGCAGGGCCGCGACGACGTTCCGGCGTTCATCGCCGGTTTCGCCGGGGACGACCGCTACATCGTCGACTACCTGGTCGAGGAGGTCCTGCAGCGCCAGCCCGAGCAGGTGCGCGGCTTCCTGCTGCAGACCTCCGTCCTGAGCCGGCTGACCGGCGCACTGTGCGATGCCGTCACCGGCCGAGGCGGTGGCAAGGCCATGCTGGAGGCCCTCGACCGGGACAACCTCTTCCTGGTCCCGCTCGACGACCGGCGCCGGTGGTATCGCTACCACCACCTCTTCGCCGACGTGCTCCGGGCCCGCCTCCTCGACGAGCAGCCGGCCGAGGTCGCCCACCTGCACCGGCGGGCCGGCGACTGGTACGAGGAGAACGGCGAACGATCCGAGGCGATCCACCACGCCCTGGCCGCGGAGGACTTCCCTCGAGCAGCGGACCTCGTGGAACTCGCGCTGCCCGCGCTGCGCCAGGGTCGGCAGGAGGCCACGATCCGTCGCTGGCTCGAGGCCCTCCCCGACGAGCTGTTGCGGATGAGACCCGTCCTGAGCAACGGGTACGTCGGGGCACTCATGTCCACGGGCGAGTTCACGGGCGTCGAGGCGCGCCTGCGGGACGCCGAGCGGTGGCTCGACCCGACGACAGCCGAGCACCCCGGCGGCCTGACGGCGCAGATGGTCGTCGTCGACGACGACGAGTTCCGCCGGCTACCGACCGCGATCGCCCAGCACCGCGCCGGGCTGGCGCTGGTTCGGGGCGATGTGGCGGGCACCATGCGGCACGCCCGGCGGGCGCTCGACCTGGCCGCTGCCGACGACCATCTCGGGCGCGGAGGGCCGGCAGCGCTCCTGGGCCTCGCGTACTGGACGACCGGGGACCTCGACGAGGCGCATCGCTGGTACGCCGCGGGCATGGCCAGCCTGGACGAGGGCGGGTACCGCTCGGACGTGGTCGGGGGCGCCGTCACCCTGGCCGACATCCGGATCGCCCAGGGCCGCCTCCGCGACGCCATGAGCACCTACCGCCGCGCACTGCTGCTCGCCGAGCAGGCCGACCCCGTGCTGAGGGGAGCAGCGGACATCCACGTCGGCATGAGCCAGCTGTTCGTCGAGCGCGACGACCTCGGTGCGGCCCGGCACCACCTCGCGCGGGCCGAGGAGCTGGGTGAGCACGCCGGGCTGCCGAAGCACCCGTGTCGCCGCCGCCTCGCGATGGCCCGCCTGCACGAGCTCGACGGAGACCTCGACGCGGCGCTCGACCTCATCGACCAGGCCGAGCGTCTGTTCGACAGCGACTTCTCCCCGGACGTCCGGCCGATCCCGGCGGTCAGGGCCCGGCTGTGGGTCACGCACGGCCGACTGGACGACGCCCTGGACTGGGTCCGTGAGCGCGGTCTGTCCGCCGACGACCACCTCAGCTACCTGCGCGAGTACGAGCACATCACCCTCGCCCGAGTGCTCCTGGCCCGGTGCGCCGCGGAGCGTGCACCGGGCCCGATCCACGAGGTGACCGTCCTCCTCGAGCGACTCCTCCGCGCCGCTGAGGAGGGGGAGCGCAGCGGCAGCGTCATCGAGATCCTCGTGCTGCAGGCGCTCGCCGAGCACGCTCGGGGGGTGGACGGCGCCGCCCTGGCGAGCCTGCGACGCGCGCTGACGCTGGCCGAGCCGCAGGGCTACGTCCGGACCTTCGTGGACGAGGGGGCGCCGATGGTCGCCTTGCTGCGAGCGGCCGCGCGACCGGGGATGTCGTCCGGCCATGCCCGCCGGCTGCTGGCCGCGGTCGATCCGACCCAGGACGACGGGCCCGCCCGCGAGCACGTGATCGACCCCCTGAGCGCGCGTGAGCTGGACGTCCTGCGGCTGCTCGGAACCGAGCTGAGTGGCCGCGACATCGCCCGCGAGCTCTTCGTGTCCCTCAACACCGTCCGGACGCACACCAAGAACATCTACGCCAAGCTCGGCGTGAACACCCGGCGAGCAGCGGTCCGGAGGGCCGAGGAACTGCACCTGACGGCACGCCCACGCAACCGCTGACCACGGGCTCGGGCGGTTCCGGTGGGGGAGCGCCCGAGGGCTCCCGGGTTCGGTCGGCGGCAGCAGTCATCGGACCCGCTTCACGGGCAGGATCGCGGCGGCCGCGCAGATGGCACTGACCCCGGCCACCGCGTACAGCACCCCGTAGTCGCCGCCGCCGACCGCGAGGACGGTGGGCGCGATCGCGGGTGCGATCGAGTACGGGAGCGCGTTGGCGATGTTGAACACGCCGAGGTCCTTGGCGTTGTCCTCGCCCGGCAGCACGTCGGCGACCAGCGCGAGATCCACGGCCACGTACAGCCCGAAGCCGAGCCCGCTGATGGCCAGGCCGACCAGGAACGCGTCGAAGTCGCCGGCGATCGCGATCGCGAACATCGACAGGCCGTAGACGGTCGCCGCGCCGAGGACGAAGACCTTGCGTCGCCCGGTCCGGTCCGAGAGCCGGCCACCGACGAGAGACGCCGCGACGACGGCCACCGACTGGACGAGCGTGCCCAGGAAGATCTGCCGAGGGACGTCCGCCTCGGCGCTGCCGATCCTCTCCAGCAGGTAGTACGCCTGGTAGGTGGTCAGGAAGGCGTAGGCGGTGACGAACAGGAAGCGGCTGACGAACGCCCAGGCGAAGTCGGGGTTCCTCCGCGGGTTGACGTAGAAGGTGCCGGCGAGCTCCCGGAGCGACCAGCCCGGCCTGTCCGCCGCGGCGAGCCGGCGGTCTCTGAGCGTGATCACGAAGAGCAGGATGAAGAAGGCCCCGAACGCGCACGGGGCCAGGAACATGGCGAGCTGGTTCCCGCTGAACAGCTGGACCAGGAAGGTGCCGCTCACCGACGCGATGGGCAGGCACACCCCGAGGACCCCGGAGACCAGGCCCCGTTGAGCGGCCGGGACCTGGTCCGGCAGCACCGCCGCCTGAACGGCGAGCAGGGCGTTGAAGAACAGCTGCGCGGTGCACCACCCGACGAGGACGACCGGGATGTTCGGGGCGAGCGCGACGACCAGGATGCCGAGGCAACCGCCTGCCAGACCGGTGAGCATCCAGGGTCGCCGCATGCCCAGGCGCGACGTCGTGCGGTCGCTCAGCTTGCCGAAGAACGGGTTGCTCACCATCGCCAGCAGCGAGCCGGTCGCGGTGACGACGGCCAGGCTGCTCGGCGCCCGCTCGCTCCCCACCAGCGAGTTGACCTTCAGCGCCAGGGTGACCAGCACGGGCGCGAGGAGCATGAGCACGGTGCCCGTGTACGCCGACGCGTACAGCGAGATGAACCCCCAGCCGACCCGGTGGACCGGGCCGGACCCAGGTCCCGGTCCTGCCCGGACGGCGGTGTCGTCCTCCGACGCCGCCGGCCCGGTCCTCGGGCGGCGACGCCCGGGACGCGACGCGTCCGGCATGCCGCTCTCCTCCGGTCAGATCACCTCAGCGATCACCAGTTCATGTGATCCCTGCTCCTCACCTCGGCTCGTAGCTTTCGAGCGCACCACAGAGGCGGCCCGCTGCTGATCCCGGCAACCGCGGGTCACCCCGAACCACCCGCCGTGCCTCGACCCTCGATCGCTGATCGACCCGCCCAAGGAGACCGTCATGACCATTCCCGGACGAACCGCGACGACGGGCAGGGTCCCGATGGACCCGCTGAGGAGGACCGCGTTCCTCGGTGGCGGGCTGTACCTGCTCACGTTCGCCTCCTCGATCCCTGCCCGGTTCTTCTTCCTCGACCCGGTCCTGAGCGACCCGGCGTACGTCGTCGGCCCGGGCGCCGACGCGCACATCCTCGTCGGTGGCCTCCTCGACATGGTCAACGCGCTCGCCTGCGTCGGCACCGCGGTCGTGCTCTTCACGGTGGTGAGACGGCAGAACGAGACCCTGGCGCTCGGCTTCGTCGCCTCCCGTCTCCTGGAGGCCGCCATCATCTCCGTCGGCGTCGTCAGCCTCCTCGCGGTCGTGACCCTGCGGCAGGACCTGGGCGGATCGGCTGGAGCGGACGAAGCGTCGCTGGTCGCTGTGGGCTCGTCGCTGGTCGCGGTCTACGAGTGGACGTTCGTCGTCGGGCCCAACGTCATGGGGGCCGTGAACGCCCTGCTGCTGGGCACCCTGCTCTACCGGTCCGGCCTGGTGCCACGGGCCATCCCGACCATCGGACTCGTCGCCGGCCCCCTCCTGCTGGCGTCCGTGTCCGGAGTGGTCTTCGGGACCCACGACCTGAGCTCCGGCGTGCACGTGATCGCGGCCGCCCCGATCTTCGTCTGGGAGCTGTCACTCGGCCTCTACCTGGTCGTCAAGGGCTTCAAGCCCGCGCCCATCACCGCCGGCACGAGTTCCTCGATCGAGCGGGAGACGCAACCGATCCCTGCGTGAGGCCCGACGTCCCACCCGGCACCGCCGCCCCGACATCGCGGGGCGACGGTGCCGGGCACCGCTGAGCGGCGGGGTCGGTCAGGGGCGCCACTCCGCGCGGTAGTCCGGGTGGTCGGCGTACGGGAGGGCGAGGAGGCGGAGCACCTCGTCCGCCTCCCAGTCCTGGGGGTCGTCCCGGAGGTCGCTGCGCTGCAGTTCGATGATGTGCCGCTTGGCGTCGCACTCGGCGAGGACGCGGGCCGGGTTCCAGCGGACGATGTGGCCCGAATCGGCCGCACGGCAGGCGCCCTGGCGTGGCTCGGCGTGGTCGACGGCGACCCCGGCGCGGGTCCCGTCCCGGCCGCGGGCCTCGACGTCCCAGCCGCCGGTCGTGCCGTCGATCCGCACGGTGTGCCAGGGGCCGGGCGTGGCCTGCTCGGCCTGGCGCTGGTCGTCGTCGATGCGGGCGAGGAGGAAGTCGGCGAGGTTCACAGCCACTGGTCCATGCTCGACCCTCGCGCTCCCGGACGCCGACCGCCGCACTCCGGGGGCTCGGTCAACCGGTCCCCGCGGCCCGGTGGTGGGTCACGAGGATCTCCTGGACCCGGGCCGCGTTGACCTGGATGTGGGCGGTGACGGCCTCGACGGCGGCGGCCGGGTCGCCGGAGACGACGGCGTCGAGGATGCGGCGGTGCTCCGCGACGACCTCCTCGGGCTTCTCGTACTCGCGGTCCGCGACGGAGAGCACCATGAGGTAGTACCGCAGCTCGTTGGTCAGGTCGGCGAAGAACTCGTCGATCCGCACGCTCCCCAGCATGGCGACGATCGCGGCGTGGAAGTCGAGGTCGACGGGGACGATCTCGCGCGCGTCGTGCGTGCGGGCGACGTCGACGAGCCGGTCGAACGCGTCCTGCAGCCGGGCCAGGTCGTGCTCGGTCGGGCGGTGCGAGACCGCGGCCGCCTCCAGCCGGTGGCGTGCGGTGTAGAGCGCGTCGACCTTCTCCGGCGTGGGGGAGATGACCACGGCCCCGCGGTTGACCTCGTGGCGGACCAGGCCGCCGAGCTCCAGGATCCGCACCGCCTCGCGGACCGTGTTGCGGGCGATGCCGAGCTCGCCGGCGATGGCGCTCTCCCGCAGCCGGCTGCCCGGGGGGAACCCGCCGGCGAGGATCCGGGTCGAGAGGGCGTCGGCGACCTGCTGCGCGGTCGTGGTGCGGCGCAGGACCAGTCCCTGCAGGTCTGACATGCGGCGAGCGTAGCGACGTTGCGAGCTACAGTTCAACTGCTCTACAGTCTGCGACCATGGCCGACACCGACCGTGGACACGCCCTGTGGCACCCCCAGGCGCACATGCCGACCTCCCGGGCCAAGCGGCTGACCATCTCCCGGGGCGACGGCGCCTGGCTGACCACGGTGGACGGCCGCCGGCTGCTCGACGCGACCGCCGGCCTCTGGCACGCCAACGTGGGCCACGGCCGCGAGGAGATCGCCCGGGCCGCCTACGAGCAGATGACCATGCTGGAGACCTACCACCTGTTCGGACGGTTCGCGAACGAGCCGGCGCTCGACCTCGCCGACCGGCTGTCCGCCATCGGACCGGTGCCCGGCGCCAAGGTGATGCTGACCAGCGGGGGCTCGGACTCGGTCGAGCTCGCGTGCAAGCTCGCCCGTCGCCACTGGCAGCTGGAGGGCCGTCCCGAGAAGGTCGTGATCCTGTCGCGGACCGGCGCCTACCACGGGCTGCACGCCTTCGGGACGTCGATCGCCGGCCTGGCCTACAACCGTGAGGGGTACGGCTCGGAGTCCCTGGTGCCCGAGACCGCACGGATCGCCACCAACGACATCGCGCAGGTGCGCGCGCAGGTCGAGGCCATCGGCGCGGACCGGATCGCGGCGGTCGTCGCCGAGCCCGTCATCGGCACCGGAGGCGTCATCGCCCCGGCCGACGGCTACCTGCCGGGCCTGCAGGCGCTGGCGCGGGAGCTGGACATCCTGCTCGTCGCCGACGAGGTGATCACCGGCTTCGGACGGACCGGCCACATGTTCGGCAGCCGGCGGTGGGGCATCGAGCCCGACATGGTGACGATGGCGAAGGGCATCACCTCCGGCTACGCGCCGCTGGGTGGTGTGCTGGTCGCCCCCAGGATCGCCGACCGCTTCTTCTCCGGCGACGACGCGCCGGTGTTCCGGCACGGGCTGACCTACTCCGGGCACGCCACCGCCTGCGTGGTCGCCCAGGCCAACCTCGACGTCCTCGAGAAGGAGGACCTCGTCGCTGCCGCAGCCTCCCTGGAGACGGTCCTGGGGAAGGTGCTCGAGCCGCTGGCGGACCACCCGCTGGTCGACGAGGTCCGCGCCGGCGCCGGGTTCCTCGCCGGGGTGCGCCTGCGCGACGGAGTGGTCGGCGACACCGTCGCCGAGGCCTGCACCGACGCGGGCGTGCTGCTCCGCACCGTCCACGACAACACGCTGCAGATCTGCCCGCCGTTCGTGTGCACCGAGGCCGAGGTCGCGCTCATCGCCTCGACCATCACCGACGCGCTGAACGCCTACCAGCTCTGACCACCCGCCGTGCGCATCGAGGAGCCGAGATGAAGGACCTGACCGAGTTCCGGGCACTGAGCTTCGACTGCTACGGCACCCTCATCGACTGGGAGGCCGGGATCGCCGCCGTCCTGCGCCCCTGGGCGGTCGAGTCCGGACTCGTCGTCGACGACGAGCAGCTGCTGCTCGCCTACGCCGACAACGAGGCCGCCGTGGAGCGGGAGCAGCCCACCAGCCCGTACCCGGTCGTCCTGGCCGAGGCGTTCCGCCGCACCGGCGAGCAGCTGGGCCGGCCCGTTCCCGACGAGTGGGCCCGCCGCCTCGGGGACTCCGTCCCGGAGTGGCCGGCCTTTGACGACTCCGCCCGGGCGCTCGCCGACCTCGCCGGGCACTACCGGCTGATCATCCTGTCCAACGTGCACCGGGCCGGGTTCGCCGGCAGCAACGAGCGGCTCCGGGGGGACTTCGCCGCGATCATCACCGCCGAGGACGTCGGTGCGTACAAGCCGGCCATGAACCACTTCACCGCCCTCGACGCCACCCTCGAGCGGCTCGGCGTCGCCCGGGACGACCTGCTGCACGTCGCCCAGAGCCTCTTCCACGACCACGTGCCGGCCCGCAAGGCCGGGCTGTCGTCGGTGTGGATCAACCGCCGGCACGACCGCCCGGGCTGGGGCGCGACCCCCCAGCCGTCGGAGGAGTGGAGCTACGACGCCGAGTACCGCTCGATGGGCGACTTCGCCGCGGCGGTCGAGAAGGCCTTCGCCGCCCGCGGCTGAACCGGCTCCCCGGCGTCCACCGTCGCCGAGCGCCTCGACGTCGGCGTGGTGGGGCCGACCGCCGGGGTGGTGGAACCGGCATGTCGGGGGTCATCGTGGTCGGGTCGCGTCGATCACGGCGCCCGAGCCCGGCAGGAGAGCGCCGGATGGCCCACGAAGGACAGCTGCGAGTCCCGGCAGGCGCGCGCTGGGGACCGGTCGCGCGGGTCGTCCGATGACGACCACAGGCGTCCACCTCGGCCTCGTCGGAGTGGGGCGCATCGGGCTGATGCACGCCCACACCCTGGCGGCGCTGCCGGAGGTCGAGCGGCTGACGCTGGTCGACGCCGACTCCGCGCGGGCGCACCGGGTGGCCGAACAGCTCGGCGTCGCCCACGCCGCGAGCGTGGACGACCTGATCGCCTCGGGCATCGACGGGCTCGTCGTGGCCGCGGCCACGCCCGCGCACCCGCCGTTGATCGCGGCCGGGGTGGACGCGGGCATCCCCGTGCTGTGCGAGAAGCCGGTGGCGCCGGACGTCGCCACGTCGCTCCCCGTGCTGGACCGCGTCCGTGCGGCCGGCGGGGTGGTGCAGATGGGCCACCAGCGCCGGTTCGACCCCGGCTACCTCGAGGCCCGGCGTGCGCACCTGGCCGGCGAGCTCGGCTGGCTGCACAGCATCCGTGCGGTCACCTGTGACGCGGCGCCGCCCCCGGTGGCCTTCCTGGCGACGTCCGGAGGGCTGTTCCGGGACGTCAGTGTGCACGACTTCGACGTGATCGCCTGGATCACCGGCCGGCGGATCGCGGAGGTCTACGCGCGGGGCAGCAACACGGGCGACCCGGCCATCGGCGAGGTCGGGGACGTCGACACCGCCGTGGCCGTCTGCACGCTCGACGACGGGACCGTCGCCACCGTCACCGCGTCCCGCTACAACGGCGCCGGACACGACGTGCGGCTGGAACTCCAGGGCTCGCGGGCCACTCTTGTCGTGGGGCTGGACGAGCACGCCGCGCTGCGCTCGGCCGAGCCCGGCGTGACCTTTCCGGCCGGGCGGCCGCACGCCACGTTCGCCGAGCGCTTCGCCGCGGCCTACCGCGCGGAGGCGGAGGCCTTCGTGCAGCTCGTCCGGGGCGAGCGCGACAACCCGTGCACGCCCGAGGAGGCGGTCGCCGCCTCCCGCGTCGCCGACGCCGCCCAGGAGTCGCTGCGCACCGGGCGGCCGGTGCGCGTGGCCGGTTCCCCCGCGGAGGAGCCGGCCCGGGGGAGCGCCGGACGCCCGCTGCCCGGCGCGTCGTAGCGCAGCCGCTGGGCAGCCCGGTCGCCGAGGAGGACCCTTGACGCTCTTGGTGAGCCGTGTCACATTGGCCCATGTCACTATGTCCGGACATACCAAGCCGCAGGGCCCCGGTCCTCCCGGCCGACGCTCCACCCGAGTCCCGGACCGAGCACGCCAGCGGCCACCAGCCCGGTGGCCAACCCGACAGGAGACGCGAATGAGGACCAGCCGCAGGTCGCTGAAGGTGGCGGTGGCCGTGACCGCCGCCGCCACGGCTCTGGCCGCGTGCAGCAGCGAGGGGGGCGCGCAGAACTCCGATGCCCCCAGCGGCGGTGAGGATCTCACCATCGCGATGGTCACCCACGAGGCACCCGGCGACACGTTCTGGGACAAGATCCGGGCCGGGGCCGAGGCGGCTGCCGGGAACCTCGGCATCACGCTGAACTACTCCAACAACCAGGACGCCGGCGAGCAGTCGACGCTCGTCCAGAACGCCATCGACAGCGGGGTGGACGGTCTCGCGACGACCCTGCCGACCCCCGACGCGATCGGGCCGACCGTGCAGAAGGCGGTCGACGCGGGGATCCCGACGGTCGCGTTCAACGCCGGCATCAACGACTACCGGAACTACGGCATCGGGATGTACTTCGGTTCGGACGAGGACCTCGCCGGCCAGACCGTGGGGACGAAGATCAGCCAGGAGAGCCCGGGCCACACGGTGTGCGTCATCCAGGAGCAGGGGCAGGTCCAGCTCGAGGCCCGCTGTGCCGGCGTGACCAAGACCAACCCCGACACCGAGATCCTCTACGTCAACGGCCGCGACCTCCCGGCGGTGCAGCAGACGATCGGGGCCAAGCTGCAGCAGGACGCGTCGATCACCAACGTCGTCGCCCTCGGCGCCGACATCGCGCTGGCCGCGCAGCAGTCCAAGACCGACTCCGGCAGCCAGACCAACATCATCACCTTCGACCTGAACGCCGACGTCGCCGAGCAGATCGAGAGCGGCGGCATCCTCTTCTCGGTCGACCAGCAGCCCTACGTGCAGGGCTACATGGCGGTGACCTCGCTGTACCTGAACCTCACCAACGGCAACGACATCGGCGGTGGCGGCCCCGTGCTCACCGGTCCGTCGGTCGTCGACTCGTCCAACATCGGCCCGATCGTGGAGTACGCGAACAACAACACCCGGTAAGCCCGCTCGGGGGAGCCGGGGCGTCCCGGCTCCCCCCGCCACCCACCCCGCCGAGTCTGGAGCAAGCCATGAGCTCATCCGTGGCGGCGAAGCCGTCCACCGCCCCCTCGGGCGCCCCGCCGGGGCGTGCCGAACGCTCCCTGATCTCCCGAGTCCTCTCCCGGCCCGAGATCGGCGCGCTGGCCGCGGCGATCGTGATCTTCGCCTTCTTCTGGGCCGTTGCCCCGCCGTTCCGGACGCTCCCGGCGCTGGCGACGGTCCTGTACGCCTCCTCCACGATCGGCATCGTCGCGGTCGGCGTGGCACTGCTGATGATCGGTGGCGAGTTCGACCTGTCCGCCGGTGTCGCGGTGACCACGACGGCGCTCGCGTCGGCGATGATCTGCTACCAGCTCAGCCTGAACATGTGGGTCGGCGTCATCGTCAGCCTGCTGATCGCGCTGGCGATCGGGTTCGTCAACGGCTACCTGGTGATGAGAACGGGGATCCCGAGCTTCCTCATCACGCTGAGTACGTTCTTCATCCTCCAGGGCATCAACCTCGGCGTGACCAAGCTGGTCACCGGGACGGTCGCCACGCCCAACACCAGCGCGCTGGACGGGTTCGACGCCGCGAAGGCCGTCTTCGCCTCCGACGTCCCGCTCGGGTTCATGACCGTCAAGGTCACCGTGCTCTGGTGGATCGTCTTCGTGGCCGTCGGCACCTGGCTGCTCCTGCGCACCCGCACCGGGAACTGGATCACCGCGGTCGGCGGCAACCAGGCCAGCGCCCGCGCGGTCGGCGTGCCCGTCCGCGCGACCAAGATCGGCCTGTTCATGGGCGTGTCGTTCCTGGCCTGGTTCCTGGGCATGCACCTGCTCTTCAACTTCAGCACGGTGCAGGCCGGGCTCGGCGTCGGCAACGAGTTCATCTACATCATCGCCGCGGTCGTGGGCGGAGCGCTGCTCACCGGCGGCTACGGGTCGGCCGTCGGCTCGGCGCTCGGCGCCTTCATCTTCGGGATGACCACCCAGGGCATCGTCTACGCCGGCTGGGACCCGAACTGGTTCCGGGCCTTCCTCGGCGTGATGCTGCTGCTCGCCGTGATGGTCAACCTCTACATCAAGAACTACGCCGCCCAGAGGAGATGACGACGTGACGGACACGATCGCCGAACACGCCGCGCCCGACCTGCAGAGGGGCGAGCCCCTGGTCGAGATGGAGGACATCGGCAAGAGCTACGGCGCCATCCGGGCGCTGGAGGGCATCAACCTGAAGGTCAACGCCGGCGAGGTGGCCTGCGTGCTGGGGGACAACGGCGCCGGGAAGTCCACCCTCATCAAGATCATCTCGGGGCTGCACCCGCACAGCGAGGGCGTTCTCAAGGTCGACGGCCAGGAGCGTCGCTTCGGCTCGCCGCGCGAGTCCCTCGACGTCGGGATCGCCACGGTCTACCAGGACCTCGCGGTCGTGGGCCTCATGGAGGTGTGGCGGAACTTCTTCCTCGGGTCGGAGATCCGCAAGGGCAAGTACCCGATGGCGCCGCTGGACATCAAGACCATGCGGGAGGTCGCCGACGCCGAGCTGCAGAAGATGGGCATCGTCGTCAAGGACATCAACCAGCCCATCGGGACGCTCTCGGGTGGCCAGCGGCAGTGCGTCGCCATCGCCCGGGCCGTGTACTTCGGTGCGCGGGTGCTCATCCTCGACGAGCCGACGGCGGCGCTGGGCGTCAAGCAGTCCGGTGTGGTGCTGAAGTACACCGCCGCCGCGCGGGACGCCGGTCTCGGCGTCGTCTTCATCACCCACAACCCGCACCACGCCTATCTGGTGGGCGACCACTTCATCATCCTCAAGCTCGGCCGCCGGGTGCTGGACAAGAAGCGCTCGGAGGTCACGCTGGAGGAGCTCACCACCGAGATGGCCGGCGGTCAGGAGCTCGCCGAGCTCTCCCACGAGCTCAAGCGGTAACGGCCGCACGACGACGGCGCCCGTCCTCCCGAATGCGGGAGGGCGGGCGCCGTCGTCGTGCGCCGGTCTTCGCGCCTACAGCTTCGCGGCGGCGGCCCGCAGGTTCTCCGCGGCGAGGGCGAGGCCCTCCAGGCGGTCGAAGGCGGCGTCCTCGTGCTCGATGTTGACCGCCATGTCCGGGTCGACCTCGGCGAGGGCGCGGAGGAACCCGGTCCACCAGTCCACGTCGTGGCCGAGCCCGACGGCCACGAAGCGCCATGCGGGGTTCTCCGGCCAGGCGGTGCACCAGTACCCGTAGCCGGTGGGGACCTTGCCGGCGGCGTCGGCCGGCACGCGCGTGAAGGATGTGTCGAGCACGCCGCGGACGTCGACCCCGGGCGTGATCATCGCGTCCTTGGCGGCGGCGTGGAACACCAGCGGGCCGAGGTCCCGGATGCAGGCGACGACGTCCATGCCCTGCCACATCAGGTGCGAGGGGTCCATCTCCGCGCCGACGTTCGTGGCGCCGGTCAGCTCGACCAGCCTCCGGAGGGTCACCGGGGAGAAGACCAGGTTGTGCGGGTGCATCTCGATGGCGACCCGGACGTCGTGGGCGCGGGCGAGGGCGTCGATCTCCGTCCAGAACCCGGCGGCGACGTCCCACTGGTAGTCGAGGACGTCCAGGTAGACGCCGTCCCACGGGTTGACCACCCACGAGGGGTACCTGGCGTCGGGGTCCGAGCCGGGCGTGCCGGACATGGTCACGATGTTCTTCACCCCGAGCAGGCCGGCGAGCTCGATGGTGCGGCGCAGGTCCTCGGCGTGCTTCGGGCCGACGCCCGGCAGCGGGTTGAGCGGGTTGCCGTTGCAGTTCAGCCCGGTCAGCTCCATGCCACGGGCGGCGAACGTCTGCAGGTAGTCCCGGCGGGCCCGCTCGGAGGCGAGCAGCAGGTCGACGTGGCAGTGCGGGGAGGGGATGAAGCCCCCGGTGTTGACCTCGACGGAGGTCAGGCCGTCGGCCTGCAGCACGTCGAGGGCCTGCTCGAGAGGGCGGTCGTGCAGGCAGGCGGTGTAGGCGCCGAGCGTGAGAGCCATGGTGGTCGGCCTTCCGGTCGTGGTGGTCAGGCGGGCGGCGCGGGGACGGCGGGGTCGGCGGGCGGGTCCGGGCGCACCGACGTCACCTGGACGGAGGCGCCGTCGGACCGGGACGACCGGACGACCGCCTGGATGACCTGCATCGTGTGCAGTGCGTCGGCGAACGAGGCGTTGGCGGGCAGCGGGTCGGGCGTCCCGGCGATCTGGTCGAGGAACGCCCGGCACTGGTACGTGAAGGTCTCCTGGTTCCCGATGCCGACACCGGGGGCCTCCATCGGGTAGCCGCCGGAGAAGTACGGCATCTGCGGCCCCACGATCACCTGGCGGACACCCCGGGTGCGGGCGTCGGGCTGCGTGTCGTCGAACAGGTACTCAGCGGGCCGGTGGACGTCGAACGCGACGCGGCCGTCCAGGCCGTGGACGTCGAACCCCAGGCCGTTCGGCATGCCGAACGCGGTGCGGGACACGGAGAACGACCCGCACAGGCCGGACTCGAACCGCGCCGTGAACACGGCGGTGTCCTCGTTCTCGACCTCCCCGACCTCGTCGCCGACCGGCGCGGTGCCGTGCCCGACGACGGCGCCGAGGGGCAGCGGGCGCTTGGTGATCAGCGTCGACAGCGCGCCGCCGGACACCGCGACGATCGGACCGCAGAGCTGCTCCGCGGCGTCGATCACGTGCGCGCCGATGTCGCCCAGCGCGCCCGACCCGGGCTCTCCGCGGAAGCGCCAGGTCAGCGGACTCCGGGGGTCGCAGGCGTAGTCGCACCAGTACCGGCCGGAGAAGAGCGACAGCTCCCCGAGCTCCCCGTTGCGCACGTGGTCGCGGATCGCCGCGATCGCCGGCGACCGGCGGTAGGTGTAGCCGACCGCGGTGACGACGTCGGCCCCGGCCTCGAGGGCGGCCATGGCCTGCCCGTCCGCCATCGAGCCGGCCAGCGGCTTCTCGCACAGCACGTGCTTTCCGGCGGCGACGGCCGCCTCGGCGATCGGCCGGTGCAGCGCGTTGCCGACGACGATGCTGACCGCGTCGATCGAGGGGTCCGCGACGACCTCCTGCCAGCTGGACACCGCCTTCTCGAACCCGTACCGGCGGGCTCCGTCCCGGGCCAGCGGCTCGTTGGCGTCGGCGATCGCGGCCAGCCGCACGGGCGGCAGGCCCTCGCCGAAGACGGTGTTCACCTGGCGGTAGCCGGCGGCGTGGCTGCGCCCGGCCATCCCGGCGCCGATCACGGCCACGGACAGTGGCTGCTGCGACATCGCGGTCCCCTCTCGCGTGGACGGGGCACGGCGGCCTCGCCGGACCGGCACGCTCGCCGGAGCGACGGCGGTGGCCTCGAGGTGCTTAAAGCGCTTTAATCGGAACGCCGATCGCACCAGCCGGGCGTGGTGGTGTCAAGAGAGCGGGGTGGGTCCTGGCCGAGCAGGAGTCGACGCGGCGGCCGCGGCTGCAGGACGTCGCCGACGAGGCCGGTGTCTCGGCGGCGACGGCGTCCCTCGTGCTGCGCGGGGCGCCCGGCCCCAGCGAGGCCACGCGCGAGCGGGTCCTCGACGCGGCGAGCCGCCTGGGGTACCGGCCCGACCGCGGAGCCAGCTCGCTGGCCCGCCGTCGGAGCGGGCTGCTCGGCGTGCTCGTCGACGTGCACAGCTCCTTCCACGCCGAACTGGTCGACGAGCTCGACGCGGCAGCTCAGGAGGCGGGCTTCGACCTGGTCCTGAGCACGGTGACCCCGGCCCGGGACGAGGCCCGCGCCATCGAGACGCTGGTGGACTTCCGGTGCGAGGCGGTCGTCCTCCTGGGCCCCGAGTCTCCGCCGCACCGGTTGGCGCAGCTGGGGTCCGCGATGCCCGTCGTCGTCGTCGGCCGGCGCATCCCGTCGGCGGTGGCCGACGTCGTGCGGACGGCGGACGCCGACGGAGTCGCCCAGGCGGTGGCCCACCTGGCAGACCTGGGTCACCGGGACATCGCCTACGTCGACGGCGGGCGCGGGACCATCGCGACCGACCGGCGACGTGGCTATCGCACGGCCATGGGTCGGCTGGGACTGGCGGCGCACGCGAGAGTCCTGCCCGGGGACCACACCGAGGCGGCCGGGATGGCCGCAGCCTCCTCGCTGCTGCGCGAGCACGCGCTGCCCACCGCCTTCGTGACCTTCAACGATCGGAGTGCTATCGGCCTCATGGACGTGCTGACCCGTGCGGGCATCGGCGTGCCGGACGAGGTGTCGGTCGTCGGCTTCGACGACAGCCCGCAGTCCCGCTGGGCCCACATCGAGCTGACCACCGTCAGCCAGGACGCAGGGCAGCAGGCTCGGCACGCGGTCGCGGCGATCATGGAGCGCCGCAACGGGCGCGACGAGCCACGGGAGATCGTGCTTCCTCCGCACCTCGTCGTCCGCGCCTCGACCGGGACGGCGCCCGGGTCCTGAGGGGCCCTTCTCAGAGATCGAGCACCAGGCGGGCGGTGCAGGCCCGCGAGACGCAGATCATCATGCAGTCGTTGGCCTCCCGGGCCTCCTCGTCGAGCACGGAGTCGCGGTGGTCGGGGACGCCGTCCAGCACGGGCGTCTCGCAGGTGCCGCAGGTCCCTTCGGCGCAGGAGGAGAGGACCCCGACGCCGGCGTCCTCGACGACGGACAGGACGGACCGGTCCGGCGGGACGGTCAGCGTGAGCCCGCTCTGCGCAAGATGGACCTCGAAGGACTCGTGGAGCACTGGCTCGCCGAGCGGCCGGGCGGTGAAGCGTTCGACGTGGAGGGACCCCTTCGGCCAGCCCGTGCACCGCTGTTCGACCGCGGCCAGGAGGGGCTCGGGTCCGCAGCAGTAGACCTTCGTGTCGGGTCGCGGACGACCGAGGAGGCCGTCCAGATCCAGCAGTCCCGTCTCGTCCTGGGGGCGGACGGAGACCCGGGTGCCGTACGCGGCGAGCTCGTCCACGAAGGCCATCGAGGCACGTTGCCGACCGCCGTAGACCAGCTCCCACTCGGCGCCGGCCGCTTCGGCGGCTGCGATCATCGGCAGGATCGGCGTGATGCCGATGCCCCCGGCGATGAACAGGTAGCGCGGTGAGTCGACCAGCGGGAAGTTGTTGCGCGGTCCCCGGACACGGACGACGTCGCCGGCCTCGAGCCGGTCGTGCACGTGGAGGGACGCGCCGCTCCCCACGGGGTCGCGCAGGATGCCGAGGCGCCAGGCGTGGCGGTCCCCGGGATCGCCGCACAGCGAGTACTGCCGGGTGTGCACGCCCGGGATCACGAGGTCGACGTGCGAGCCCGGTTCCCACCGTGGCAGCGGGTTGCCGTCGACCTCGCGCAGGGTCAGGGCGACCACGCCGTCGGCGACGATCTCCTTGGCGTCGACCCGGACATCGGTCTCGAACTCGCGGGCGGCGAGGGTCAGCGTGGTGCTCCGGTGCTGCACGGCCTCCAGGTGGGGCTGGGCGGCCCACGCCCGCGTCCGCTCCGGCACCGGCGACGAGGACACGTACTCGATCGGCAGCCGGGCGAAGCCGCGGACCATCTGCTTGACCCACCGCTCGGGCATGCCCACGACCCGGAACTCGCCGCCGTCGAGGAGCGTCTCGAGCATGACCTGGGCCGTGAGCCGGGCCAGCGGTGCACCCATGCAGGAGTGGATGCCCTCGCCGAACGTGAGGATCTTGTTCTCCGCGGTGAAGACCCGGTCGACGTCGAAGGTGTCGGGGGCGTCGAAGACCCGCTCGTCGCGGTTGGCCGACGCCATGAGCACCATGACGCGCGAGTCGGCCGGGATGGTCACGCCGGCGACGGTGACCTCGGTCGTCGTCTGCCGGGACAGGTTCTGCGCGGGGCTGTCGTAGCGCAGCACCTCCTCGACGAAGTTCCTGATCTTCCCGGGGTGCTCGGCCAGGTGCCGCTGCAGGACCGGGTACCGGTCCAGTACGGCGATGCAGTTCGACAGCAGCGCGGCCGGCGCGTCGGTGGCGGCCGAGAGGACCAGGTGCGCGAGACCGACCACCTCGGCCGTGGCGACCTTGCCCTTGTCGACGCTCTGGAGGATCTGCGTGATCGCGTCGGGAGCCGATGCATCGATGCCGGCCGCGAGCTCCGCGCGACGGCGCTCGACGATCTGGGCGAGGTGTTCCTCGGACTCCCGGTTGGCGGCCGCGGCGTCGTCGGGGATGCCGAACTTGCCGACGGTGCGCGCCATGGCCCGCCACAGGTGCTCGATGAAGTACTGGGTGTCCGACAGCGGGGCCCCGGCCAGCCGGAGCGCCACGTTGAAGACCAGGGGCAGGGCGACGTCGTGGACGAAGTCGCCGCGGCCCTGCTCGCGCATCAGGCCGAGCAGTCGGCGGGACTCCTCGCGGATGCCCTCCTGCATGGCCAGGATCTCCCGGGCACCGAACGAGCGCCGAATCGCCTCCCGCAGGACGGTGTGCCGCGGCTGGTCGTAACAGACCAGCATCCCGGTGCCGTAGGAGTCGTGGGTGCCGTCGATGTCGTTGCCCAGGGCGTTGACGAGGTGCTCGTGGTCCTTGAGGCAGGCGGAGACGTCCTCGTAGCGGGAGACGACGTACAGGTCCCGGCGCTCGTTGTAGTACACCGGCGCGTGGTCCCGGAGCTGCCGGTAGAGGTCGTAGGGGTGCTCGTACACCGGGTACGACAGCGGGTCGTAGTACACCGCAGGGGTGCCCGGGGTGGTCGCGGACGGCGGAAGGGACTCGCGGGTGAGCGTCATGAGCGGCCTCGGCTTCGTCGGTTCCGCCGGTCGGTGGCGGTGGATCGGGAACGGGGGAGCGGCGCGGCCTGTGGGCGCCCCGGGGGAGCGCCCACAGGCCACCGGGGGTCAGCGCAGTCCGGACTCGATGTCCTCGGCGATCTCGCCGATGTTCGACTGGTCGATGACGACCGGCCCCGTCGGCACCGGCTGCTGAGCGCCGATGACGCTCTGGTTCCGGTGGTACAGCCACAGCGTGTCGACCGAGAGGTAACCCTGGAGGTACGGCTGCTGGTCGATGGTGAAGGCGACGCTGCCGTCCTCGAGCAGCGGGATCAGGTCGCTGTTGAAGGCGTAGGTCACCACGTCGACGTCGCTGCCCGTCTCCTGGACGTTCTGGGACACCGCGACGCCGAGCTGGGGGCCGAGCGTGACGACGGCGTCGATGGTGGGGTCCTGCTGCAGCTTGGCCGAGACCGTGGAGACGTACTGCGGGAGATCGGTGCCCTGTGCGTAGAGCTTCTCGACGGTCCCGTTGAACGTCGCGTCGAGGCCCGCGCAGCGGTCCTCCAGCTGGATCTGTCCCTGGGCCTGGAGCACGCACAGGGCGTGGGTCGCACCGCGCTCGTTCAGCTCGGTCCCGGCGAACTCGCCGGCGAGGACCTCGGGCTCGCCGTAGAAGGCGAGCGCCCCCGTCGCCTGCCAGTCCCGGTCACCGGCGTTGAAGACGACGACGGGGATGCCCGCGTCCACCGCCTTCTGGACGACCGGCGACAACGCGGCGGGATCGGGCATGCTCACCGCGATGCCGTCGACCTCGCTGTCGATCGCGTTCTGGATCAGCGTGGACTGCTCGGGGACCGAACCGGAGCTGGAGTACTGGAACTCCACGTTGTCCTTCGCGGCCGCCTCCTCCGCCCCCTTGATGATGACGTCGAAGAAGGCGTCACCCTCGGGTGCGTGACTGATCATCGCGATGGTGATCCGTGGCGTGTCGGCGGTGGCGCCCTGCTCCTGCGCGCCGCCGCTGCTGCTGCACGCGGCGGTGGTCAGCACGAAGGCGGTCGCGATGCCCGCGGCCGCACGCTGTTTCCGGGAACCGAACATCGTTGTCCTCTCGTAGCGCCGGGGGTTCGTCGAGCGGTCCCGGCCGTGGTGGATGGCGTCTCGCTGCGCTCCTCGCCCGATGGACGGCGGCAAGACGGCCACGGGACCAAGCCTGTGCTAGAGCGCTCTAGCGTGTGGAAGTGTGACGGCAGGCACACGGCTGGGTCAAGAGTTTGTTCTTACATCCTGACAGTGGGGAGTTGGCGTGAGCGACGGCAGCGACAGGCGAGCGGGGAGACGGCCCACCTTGGAGGACGTCGCCGCGCACGCCGGCGTGTCCCGTGCCCTGGTCTCCATCGTGATGCGGGGCGTGGCCGGTGCCAGCGACGAGACGCGCCGACGGGTGCAGGAGGCGGCTGCGAACATCGGCTATCGACCCGACGCGCGGGCGCGACTCCTCGCGAGCGGGCAGTCGCGACTGCTCGGCGTGGTCTTCGGCATGTCCGGCCGCTTCCACCTCGAGCTGCTGGACGGGCTCTACGTGGCCGCGGGCGCGGCCGGCTACGAGCTCATCCTCAGCGCCCTGACCCCGAGTCGGGACGAGCGCCGGGCCGTGGAGACCCTGCTCGACTTCCGGTGCGAGGCGGTCGTCCTGGTCGCGTCGGAGATCGGCGCCCCCGTGCTCGCCGGTCGGCTGCCCGTCGTCGTGATCGGGTGGGGGGTGGACGACCCGTCCGTGGACGTGATCCGGACCTCCGACGCGGAGGGGATGCTCCTGGCGGTCGACCACCTGACCCAGCTGGGGCACCAGCGCATCCTGCACGTCGACGGCGGGCCGGGCTCGGTGTCGACCAGTCGGCGCCGCGCCTACCGCGCCGCCATGCGTCGGCACGGCCTCGACCGGTACGTGCGCGTCGTCGGCGGTGGCATCAACCAGGAGGACGGCGTCACGGCCGCGCGGTCCCTGCTCGCGCAGGAGTCGCTGCCGAGCGCGGTGATCGCCTACAACGACGACGTCGCGACCGGCCTGCACCAGACGCTGTTCCAGGCTGGCGTCCCGGTGCCCGGGGCCGTCTCGATCGTGGGGTGGGACGACAGTTCGCTGTCCCGCCTGCCGCACCTGGACCTCACGACCGTCCGGCAGGACGCCGCGGAGATGGCCCGGCTGGCTGTCGACCGCTGCGCGGCGCGACTCGCAGCGGACCCGATCGCCGAGCGGGACCTGGTCCTCTCGCCCCGACTGGTCATCCGCAGCTCCACCGGCGCGGTGGGCCGGCATCGGCCGACTTCGTCCTGACAAACCGTTGACAGTGACGCCGGTCACCGGTCACGCTGGGTCTTGAAGCGCTTTAAACGCGCGACGCGTCGATCGACGCCCCCCCTCGCCGCCCACGCGCCCGCGGAGACCGCCATGGCCAGCACTGCCACCGCCATCGACTACAACCCGTTCGCCCCCGACTTCTACACGTCCGACCCGTTCGCGGTGTACCGGCGCATGCGGGACGAGGCGCCCGTGTACTGGAGCGAGCGGTGGGGGTGGTACGCCCTGACCCGCTTCGAGGACGTGCGCGCCGCCGCGCTCGACGCGGAGACGTTCCTCAGCTACGAGGGCATGGACATCGACGACAGCCGCCTGGAGCAGGTGCCGCCGGGGTCCATCGGCAGCATGGACAACCCCCGGCACGACCAGGTGCGCTCGGTGGTGCAGCCGTACTTCCTGCCGCGCCGGATCGCCGGGCTCGAGGACGGCATCCGCGCGGTGGTGCGCGAGCTGGTCGCCTCCTGGCGGGACCGCGGCGCGGTGGACCTGGCCCAGGAGCTCGCCTGGCCGATGCCCTTCGACGTGTTCTTCCACCTGATGGGCCTGCCGAGCCGGCACGAGAAGGACCCCGTGGAGCGGGCGCGGCGCGACCAGCTGGAGCACTGGACGCACGAGCTGAAGGACCGGGTGCCCGGCACGCCGCACCTCACCCCGGTCGCGCGGGCGGCCACCGCCGGTGTCCAGCAGTACTTCATCGACCTGCTCGACGACCGCCGCCGGTCCGCGCGCGACGACGTCGTCACGAAGTTCGTGCAGGCCGACATCGACGGCGTGCCGTTCGTGGAGGACCGGGTCACGCCGGACTCCGAGGTCAGCGGCCTCATGATGATCCTCTTCCTGGGCGGCGTGGAGTCGACCGCGGGGCTCACCGGCACGCTGTTCAAGCTGCTCGCCGAGAACCCCGACCAGCGGGAGCTGCTCCGGAAGGACCCGTCGCTCATCCCGAATGCGATCGAGGAGGCGATGCGCCTCATCACCCCGCTGCAGCTCACCGCCCGGACGACGTCGCGCGAGGTCACCCTGCACGGGGTCACCATCCCGGCCGGCGGCCGCGTCGTCCTCATCCCCGGCGCGGCCAACCGCGACGAGCGCCAGTTCCCCGACCCCGACCGGTTCGACGTCACCCGGCCCCGCGGTCGCCACCTGGGCTTCGGCGAGGGTGTGCACGGCTGCCTGGGTGCGCCGCTGGCCCGCCTGGAGGCGCGGATCGCGCTGGAGGAGGCGCTCCCGGTCCTGGGCGACTACGAGCTCGCCGGTCCGCCCGGCTTCTACCCGAGCTCGCCGAACATGTACGTCTGGAAGAACCTGCCGGTGACCTTCGGGTCGTCCCGGGCCGCCGCCGGACGTCGTCCGCACGTCGAGGAGGTGCACCACCGGACGACCAGCGTCACCCTCGCCACCTCCGAGTTCGAGGCCGAGGCCCGGGTGGTCGCCAAGCGCCCGGCCGCCGACGGGGTCGTCACCCTGACGCTGCGGGAGGTCGGCGGCGCCCCGTTGCCGCGCTGGGAGCCCGGGGCGCACGTCGACCTCGTCCTCGACGGGGCACCCACCCGGCAGTACTCGCTGTGCGGCGACCCCGCCGACCACTCCGCGTACCGCCTCGGGATCCTGCGCGACCCGGACGGCCGCGGAAGCTCCCTGTTCGTGCACGACCGCCTGCAGGAGGGCGACACCGTCCGGGTGCGCGGCCCCCGCAACAACTTCCCGCTGGTCGACTCGCCCCGGTACCTGTTCATCGCCGGCGGCATCGGGATCACGCCGATCCTGCCGATGATCCGGGCCGCGGAGGCCGCCGGTGCCGACTGGGAGCTGGCCTACGGCGGCCGGCGCCGGGCCTCCATGGCCTTCCTCGACGAGCTGGCGCGCCACGGCGACCGGGTGACCGTCCACCCGCAGGACGAGGTCGGGATGCTCGACCTCGACGGGCTGCTGGGCGAGCCGCGTCCCGACACGAGGGTGTACTGCTGCGGCCCGGAGCCGTTGCTGGCGGCGGTCGAGGCACGCTGTGCCGCGTGGCCCGCGGGGGCGCTGCACGTCGAGCGGTTCGCCGCCAAGCCGCTGACCGAGCCGGTGCGGTCGGACACCTTCGAGGTCGTCCTCGCGCAGAGTGAGCTCACCCTGCCCGTGCCCCCGGAGCGCTCCATCCTCGAGGTCGTGGAGGCGGCCGGCGTGGGCGTCCTCTCCTCGTGCGCCGAGGGCACCTGCGGCACGTGCGAGACCGGCGTCCTCGAGGGTGTGCCCGACCACCGCGACTCGGTGCTCAGCAGCGAGGAGCGGGGAGCCAACGACTGCATGATGATCTGCGTCTCCCGCTCGACGACGCCGCGGCTGGTCCTCGACCTGTAGGCGGCCCCGCCCTCCCTCAGCGGGGCGGGGCGGTGGTGCTCCGGACGACGAGCCGCGGTGGGACCACGAGCTCACGCTGCTCGACGGCCGCCCCGTCCAGCCGGCCGATGGCGCGCTGCACGGCGAGGGTGCTCAGCTGCCCGACGTCCTGGGCGACGGAGGTGAGGTCGACCGAGGAGAGCCGGGCGATCCGGCTGTCGTCGTAGCCGACGACGCTCACGTCCCCGGGAACGGCGCGGCCGGCGCGGCGGAGGACGTCGAGCAGCCCCAGCGCGCAGCGGTCGTTGAACACCGTCACGGCGCCGGGCAGCGGTCCGCCGAGGAGCTCCCGGGCCGCGGCGGCGCCGTCGTCCTCGGTGAGCCCGCCGGGCACGACGCGAGCCGCGAGGCCGTGCCGGCGCACCGCCTCGTGGTATCCCCGGCGCCGTTCGGCGGCCCCCGGCGCCCGGCCGCCGTCGACGTGCACGACCTCGCGGTGGCCGAGCTCCACCAGGTGGTCGACCGCCAGGTGCAGCCCCTCGTCGTCGGCGGTCCGGACGACGTCGACCGCGGTGGACCGGACGGAGCGGGCGACGACCACCACCGGCAGGCGGGCCGCCAGGTCGGCGAGCGTGGCCGTGGGGGACTGGGGGCCGAGCAGCACCAGTGCCTCGCAGCGGTCGCGGAGCAGGCTGTCCACCGCCCGGCGCTCGTCCCGTCCCGGTGTGACGGCGCTGAGCGCCAGCTCGTACCCGGCCTTCTCGGCCGCGTCGTACAGCCCGGTCAGCAGGTCGCCGTGGAAGGCGTGCTGCACCCCGAACACGACGCCCACGAGGCGGCTGCGGGAACTGCGGAGCAGGCGGGCGCGGGCGTCGGGCGAGTAGCCGATCTCGTCGGCCGCGCGCCGGACCCGCTCGCGGGTTGCGGCGCTGGCACCGGGCACGCCCCGCATGACGATCGAGACCAGCGCGGTGGAGACGCCGGCGCGGGCCGCGACGTCGGCGAGCGTCGGCCTCCGGTCGGGGCCTCCGGGTGTCACGCGGTCAGCGTAGCGCCGATCCCCTAGAACGTTCTAGGCCCGTCCCCTTGACGGGGAGCGTGGCGGGCGTCACGCTGAGAGCGGCCTAGAACGTTCTAGAAGGGGAGTCGGGATGGCGAGCGAGACGGTGGGTGTGGCCCTGATCGGGTCGGGGCGGATGGGCGCCTTCCACGCGCAGACGGTGGCGCTGCGCCTGCCGCAGGCGCGGCTGGTCGCCGTCGCGGACCCGGCTCCCGGAGCGGCTGAACGGCTGACCGGGCAGCTGGGCGCCGGCCGGGCGTACACCGACCTCGCGCAGCTCTGGGCGGACCCCGAGGTCGACGCGGTCGTCATCGCCGCACCGGCGCGGTCGCACGCCGACCTGGTGGTGACCGCCGCGGGCGCGGGTAAGCACGTGTTCTGCGAGAAGCCGATGGCCGTCACGCTGCCGGACGCCGACCGGGCGATCGACGCCGCCCGCGCCGCGGGCGTCGTCCTCCAGGTCGGGTTCAACCGCCGGTTCGCCGCGGACTGGCGGGCCGCCCGCGCGCTGCTCGACGCCGGCACGCTCGGCACCCCGCGCCAGCTGCGCTCGCTGACCCGCGACCCGGGCGGCTTCGACCCCTCCCGCGTCCTGCCGGACACGATCTTCCTCGAGACGCTCATCCACGACTTCGACACGCTGCGCTTCCTCAACCCCGGCGCGGAGGCCGTCGAGGTGTACGCCACCGCCGACGCGCTGGTCGAGCCGGAGTGGCGGGACCGCGGGCTGATGGACACCGCCGTCGTCCAGATCCGCTTCGACAACGGCGCCATGGCGGTCGCCGAGGCGTGCTTCGAGGCCGCCTACGGCTACGACGTCCGCGGCGAGGTGCTGGGCTCCGGCGGCATGGCCACCATGGGCGACGGCCGCCGGACCGGGATGGTGTTCTCGGGCTCCGCAGGCCGGCATGCCGAGACCGTGCGCAGCGACCAGGAGCTCTTCCCCGAGGGCTACACCGGCGAGCTGGCCGCGTTCGTGGACGCCGTCCGCACGGGGTCCCCGGCCCCCGTGACCGGCGAGGACGCCCGCGCGGCGCTGGCCATCGCGCTGGCCGCGGCGGAGTCGGTGCGCGCCGCCCGCCCGGTGCGCCTCGCCGAGGTGGAGAAGTGACGGCGTACCGCTTGGCGGCCTCGGCCGAGATGCTCTTCCTCGACCTGCCGTTCGCCGAGCGCGTGCGGCGCATCGCGGACGCCGGCTTCGAGGTCGAGATCTGGGACTGGACGGTCAAGGACGTCGACGAGCTGATCGCCACCGGCGCGACCTTCTCCTCGATGACCGGGTACGTCACCGGCACGCTCGCCGACCCCGACGGCGCCGAGGAGCTCCTGAAGACCGCCGAGCAGTCGCTGGCCGTCGCCGAGCGGCTGGACTGCCCGCGGCTCAACGTGCACGGGACGGGCCTGGACGGCCGGGGGCTGCCGGTGGTGGCGAGCGAGGTCGTGACCCCGGCGATGTGGCTGACCGCCGCGCGCACGCTGGAGCGGCTGGCCGCGCTGGGAGAGCGGGCCGGGCGGGTCTTCACGCTGGAGAACCTCAACACCGCCGTCGACCACCCCGGCACGCCCTTCGCCCGCGCCGCCGACACGATCGCGCTGGTGGAGGCCGTGGGCAGCCCGCACCTGCGGCTCAACCTCGACCTCTACCACGCGCAGATCGGCGAGGGGAACCTCGTCGAGCTCGTGGAGCGGGCGCTGCCGCTGGTGGGCGAGATCCAGGTGGCCGACGTCCCCGGCCGCTGCGAGCCGGGCACGGGGGAGATCCACCATCCGGCGATCGCCGCCGCCCTCGACCGGCTCGGCTACACCGGGGTCGTCGCCCTGGAGGGCTGGGCGTCCGGCGACCCGGCCGTGGCCCTCGACCGGTTCCGCGCCGCCTTTCCGCCCGCTCGCTGACCCCCCCCCGGGCCGTCGGCCGGGTGGCGCCGGGAGAGCACTCCGGCGCCACCCGGTCAACCGCCGTGGTGCCGTACCCGGTGGTCGGCGAGGGCGTCCAGGCCGAAGTCGGCCTCCGGGTCCCGCCACACCGAGTGCGCGTGGTTGGCCCCGTCCTGGGTGTTGTCCCACTCGACGAGCAGGCGCGGGCCCTGCAGCCGGTAGTAGTGCGGCAGGCCGGGCTCGGTGGAGCCGGCCCACGCCAGGTGCACGGTGTCGAGGTCCACCGGCCGGACCAGGCCGTCCGGCACCCGGCCCTGGTACGCCGCCAGCAGCGCCTCCAGGAGTCGGCGCTGGCCGTCGTCCAGCTCCCGCCCCGGGAGTCCCAGCGGATGCGCCGTCAGCGGCAGCTGCCTGTCGTCCTGAAGCACGTCGGCCGCGGGGAGCCGCGGGCGGCTGCCGCTGACGATGTCCCCGGGGGCCGTGTCGGCCAGCACCGCCCGGGCCCGCAGGCCGGGAGACAGCGACCGCACCAGGTCCCGCGCGAGGTCCTCGGTCGCGCCGAGCAGCCGCAGGGTCCCGGCGCCGAGCAGCGGAGCCGCGGCCGGGTTGGTCCCGATGAAGCAGGGCGTCATCGCACGGAGCCGGCCGTCGACGACGAGGTTGTTGAGGGACACGTGGTGGCCGCCGAACCGCCAGGCCCACGGGCCCGGTCCGCCCGGCTCGCCGAACACCCGCAGGTAGTAGAGGCCCGGGTCACGGAAGCGCTCCCGGCCCGCTGAGGACCGCAGGCCCTCGGTGTTGTCGAGCACGTTCTCCAGGCCGATGACGCCGCACACGGTCACGTAGCCGGCGGTCGAGAGCCCCGAGGCGACCAGTCCCAGCGCAAGGGACTGCTGGGCCGGCCGTTGGAGGCCCAGCGGCAGACCACCGTGGTCGGTGGGGACGTAGTCGAAGCGCAGCCGGTCGGCCTCGGCCTCCGGCCCGTCCGCCGGCCCGGGTCGCTGCGCCAGCCGGCGTTGCTCCGGGTCGAGCGAGGCCAGCCAGGCCGTCGCCGCCGCCGCCATCTCAGCGGCCACGACCGCGTCCGGCGATCCAGGATCGGGGTTCAGCGGTCTCCCTCTCTCCCGATGGCGACCCGAACGCTAGCGGGGCGACCGGCGCCGGCGGAGACATGTCTCGCCGGCGCCGGCCGGTCTCGCGGCCTTGTTCAGGCGTTCTGCGGGAAGCCGAGGTTCAGGCCGCCGTGGCTCGGGTCCAGCCAGCGGCTGGTGATGACCTTGCCCCGGGTGAAGAAGTGCACGCCCTCGGCGCCGTGCGCGTGGGAGTCGCCGAAGAGGCTGTTCTTCCACCCGCCGAAGGAGTAGTAGGCCATCGGCACCGGGATCGGCACGTTGATGCCGATCATCCCGACCTCCACCTCGTGCTGGAAGCGCCGGGCGGCGCCGCCGTCGTTGGTGAAGATGGCGGTGCCGTTGCCGTACTGGTTGGAGTTGACCAGCTCGAGGGCGTGCTCGTAGCTGTCCACCCGCAGGACCGACAGCACCGGTCCGAAGATCTCGTCGGTGTAGACGCTCATGTGCGGCTGCACGTGGTCGAGCAGGGTGGGGCCCAGCCAGAAGCCGTCCTCACCGCCGTCGGGCTGCACCTCCCGGCCGTCGACGACGAGCTTGGCGCCCTCCTCCTCGCCGGCGTCGACGTAGGAGTGCACCTTGTCGCGGTGCTCGCGGGTGACCAGCGGACCCATGTCGCAGCCCTTGCGCCCGTCGCCGGTGCGCAGGGTGACCGTGCGCTCGGCGATGCGGGCCACCAGGTCGTCGCCGACCCCGCCGACGGCGACGATCGCGCTGATCGCCATGCACCGCTCGCCGGCCGAGCCGAAGCCGGAGTTGACCGCGGCGTCGGCGGCGAGGTCCAGGTCGGCGTCGGGCAGCACGATCATGTGGTTCTTCGCGCCGCCGAGCGCCTGCACCCGCTTGCCGCTGCGCGTCCCGGTCTCGTAGACGTAGCGGGCGATCGGCGTCGAGCCCACGAAGGACACGCCCTTGATGTCGGGGTGCTCGAGCAGGCCGTCGACGGCGACCTTGTCACCCTGCAGCACGTTGAAGACGCCGTCGGGCAGCCCGGCCTCCTTCCACAGCTCGGCCATCCACAGCGCGGCCGACGGGTCCTTCTCGCTGGGCTTGAGGACGACGGTGTTGCCGGTGGCGATCGCGATGGGGAAGAACCACATCGGCACCATCGCCGGGAAGTTGAACGGGCTGATCACCGCCACCGGGCCCAGCGGCTGGCGCACGGAGTGCACGTCGACGTTGGTCGAGGCGTTCTCGGTGAAGCCGCCGCGGACCAGCGACGGCACGCCGCAGGCGTACTCGACGACCTCCTGGCCGCGCGAGACCTCGCCGAGGGCGTCGTCGAGGACCTTGCCGTGCTCGGCGGTGATGATCGCGGCCAGCTCGGGCTTGCGGGCGTTGAGCAGCTCGCGGAACCGGAACAGCACCGCCGTCCGCTTGGTCAGCGAGGTGTCCCGCCAGCCGGGGAAGGCGGCGGTGGCCGCGGCGACGGCGGCGTCGACCTCCTCGGGGGAGGCGAGCGCGACCGCGCCGGTCTGCTCACCGGTGGCGGGGTCGGTGACAGGGCCGGTGCGGCCGCTGGCGCCCTCGCGGCGGGCACCGTCGATCCAGTGGGGGATGGAGGTGGGCATGACTGCCTCTCAGATCTTCTAGGGGGCGGTGTCGTCGGGGAGCGGGGTCTGGGGGAAGTTCGGCCGCCCGGAGGCGACGGCGTCGCGCTGGGTGTCGCCGGGGAAGTGCTTGGCGACCAGCCCGCGGATGGCGTCGAGCATGCGGATCCCGGACTCGCGGGCCTCGTCGTCCCACCCGAACACGCAGGTGGTGAGGACGCCGTCGAAGCCGATCCCCGCCAGGGCGGCGAACGCCTCGTCGGCGTCGACGTCGCCGCGGCCGAGCTCCGTGTGCTGGTGGACGCGGACGGTGTTGCCCGGCGGGTTGGTGATGTAGCGCAGCCCGTCGGAGGCGGTGTGGTCCATCGAGTCGGCGACGTGGACGTGGGTGAGCGCGTCGCCGGCGTGGGCGATGATCCCGGCCGCGTCGTCGCCCTGGTGGAACGTGTGCGGCAGGCAGTACAGGAAGGAGACGTTGGGGCTGTCGATGCCGCGGACCATGTCGACGGCCGGGTGCCCGAGCTCGATGAAGTCGTCCGGGTGCGGCTCGAGGGCGAGCTTCACGCCCTCCCGCTCGAAGACCGGCAGGAGCTCCTCCATCGACCGCCAGAACATGGCCTCGGCGAGCTCCGGTGCCTCCGGGCGACCGTTGAACTCCGAGTTCATCGTGTCCACGCCGAGCTCGAGGCAGATCTCGATGGCCCGGCGCCAGTAGCGGACGGCGGCCTGCCGCTCGACCTCTCCCGGGCCCGACCAGCGCATGACCGGCAGCAGCGAGGTGACGCCGACGCCGGCCGAGGCCAGCCTCGACCGGAACGCCCGCACCGTGGCCAGGTCGACCCGCGGGTGCTTGAAGAACGGGATGAAGTCCTCGCGCGGCGAGAGCTCCATCCACTCGTAGCCCATCGAGGCGACGACGTCGGGCAGCTCCAGCAGGGGCGTCGTCCGCAGCATCTGCGGGTCCAGGGCGACTCTCATGGCTGCGTGCCCCCCCGCGGCGCCAGCTCCACCTCGGTGCGCTGCCCGGAGCGCAGCGCCGCGACGCCGGCGGCGCACACGGCCGAGGCCGCGTAGCCGTCCCACACGCCGGGGCCGTCGATGGTGCCGCGGCGGGCGGCGTCCACCCAGCGCTGCAGCTCGATGTCGTAGGCCCGGCCGAAGCGCTGCCGGAAGTCGGGGGCGATGGCCGTGCCGCGGGCCGCGCCGCCGGCGCCGCCGGTGTGCCGGACCAGGCCGACGTCCAGGCCGATCATCGCGCTGCCGTCCTCGGCGACGACCTCGGTGCGCACCTCGTAGCCCACGCCGGTGCTGACGAAGCACTCGACGTCCACCATCCGGCCGCCGGCGGTCTCGAAGAGCACGAGCAGCGGGTCG
The DNA here is from genome assembly GCF_051383635.1 of Geodermatophilus sp. CPCC 205506. Taxonomy (NCBI): domain Bacteria; kingdom Bacillati; phylum Actinomycetota; class Actinomycetes; order Geodermatophilales; family Geodermatophilaceae; genus Geodermatophilus; species Geodermatophilus sp. CPCC 205506. The sequence continues at coordinate 103,371 of NZ_JALPKP010000006.1, forward strand.
GACAACCCCTCCCGCGCGTGCCGGGTGGCCCGAGGCTGCAGCACGGTCACCGCGACGATCTCCTCGTCGAGGAGGAATCGGGTGACGTCGACCTCGTGCACCACCGAGTCGGTGATCATCATCTCGGTGGTGAAGCGCGGGTGGACGCTGGCGTTGCGGTGCGCGCAGTGCACGACCAGCGGCTCGCCGATCTCGCCTGACTCGATCAGCGTGCGCAGCTGCGCGTACTCCGGGTCGAAGCGGCGCATGAAGCCGACCTGGACCAGTCGCCGGCCGGTCCGCTGTGCGTACTCGTCCTCGGCCCGGACGACGGCCAGCGAGCTCTCGGCGTCCATGGTCAGCGGCTTCTCGCACAGCACCGGCTTGCCGTGCTCGATGCAGGCGAGCACCTGCTCCTCGTGGAACTGCCCCGGCGTCGCGATCAGGACGGCGTCGACCTGGGGGTCGGCGATCGCGGCCAGCGGGTCGGCGACCACGCGGCAGCCGGGCACGGACGCGGCGACCTCGTCGGCCTTCTCCTGGAACGCGTCGCTGACCACGGTCACCTGCGCGCCGGAGATCCGGCTGTAGAGGCGGGCGACGTGGTCGGCGCCCATCAGGCCGACGCCCAGCACGGCCACGCGCAGCTCGGCGGCGGGGACCTCTGCCATGGCCGGCAGCACGCCGGCGGCGGTCTCGGTGGTGGTCATGCCCGGGTCTCCTCGACGGTCGAGCGGGTCCTGGGGGAGCCGATCTCCAGTGCGGGGAACCCGCAGCTGCCGATGTAGCGGTGGGTGCGCTGGGCGATGGGGAGGGGCACGTCCGGCGCGCAGGGGTAGAGGTCGTGCTCGACGATCGCGAACACGTCGAGGCCGAGCTCCTCGATCGCCTCGAACAGCGGCGGGTAGGCCGGGACGCCGTTGGGCGGCTCGGTCATCGCGCCCATCCGCACCGCTTCCGGCCAGACGATGTCGTCGGCCAGGACGCGGTCGATGACGGCCGGGTCGACCTGCTTGAGGTGCAGGTAGCCGATCCGCTCCGGATAGCGGCGGATGAGGTCGAGGTTGTCGCCGCGGTAGTAGCTGACGTGACCGGTGTCGAGGCACAGCGGCACGAACCCGGGGTCGGTGTCGGCGAGGAAGCGCTCGATGTCGGCCTGGTAGCCCACGTGGGTCTCCGCGTGCGGGTGGAAGGCGATGGACAGGCCGTACTCCTCCTGCACCGCCTTGCCGAGCTGCGTCACGCCGGTCGTCTTCGCCGTCCACGCCTCGGGGGTGAGGTGCCGGGACTCGACGTCCGCGCCGGTCTTCTGGTCGCGGAAGGTGTCGGGGATGACGACGACGTGCGTGCCGCCCATCGCCTTGGTGAGCGCGGCGACGTCCTTGACCTGGCTCCAGACCGCGTCCCACGAGTCCGGCCGGTGCAGGTGCTCGAAGACGGTGCCGGCGGATACCCGCAGGCCCCGGGAGCCGAGCTCGTCGGCCAGCTGCGCGGGGTCGGTGGGCAGGTATCCGTAGGGACCCAGCTCGATCCACTCGTAGCCGCAGGCGCTCACCTCGTCGAGGAACTGCTGCCAGGGCACCTGCTCCGGGTCGTCCGGGAACCAGACGCCCCAGGAGTCGGGGGCGGACCCCACCCGGATGCGGGCGCGGCGCTGCTGCGCGGTCATGTCGTCGTCTCCTCGGGGAACGGGCGGGTGGGTCATGGCCGGGGGGTGTCGGTCTCGGACGGCGTGAGGTACGCGGGCCGCTGGACGGTCTTCCACCGCTCGTAGGTGGCGCGCGCGTCCTGGGTGCTCTGCAGCGTGGACACCTCGCTGACCGGGACGTCCCACCACGACGCGCTCGACGGCGCGTCCACGAGCGGGTCGGTCTCGACGTGCACGACGGTCGCCCGGTCGCCGGCCTTGGCCTTGCGCAGCGCCGCCTCGAGGCTCGGGCCGTCCTGGGCGACCAGGACGTCCACGCCCAGGCTGGCGGCGTTGGCGGCGAGGTCGACCGGGAGCACGTCGCCGTCGAGCCGGCCGGACGCCGACCGGTACCGGTAACGGGTACCGAAGCGCTGGGACCCGAGCGACTCCGACAGCGCGCCGATCGAGGCGAAGCCGTGGTTCTGCACCAGGACGACGATGATCTTCACGCCTTCCTGGACGGCGGTGACCAGCTCGGTCGGCATCATCAGGTAGGAGCCGTCGCCGACCATCACGAAGACGTCGCGGTCGGGGCTGGCCATCCGGATGCCGATGCCGCCGGGGATCTCGTAGCCCATGCAGGAGTAGCCGTACTCCACGTGGTAGCCCTTGCGGTCGCGGACCCGCCACATCTTGTGCAGGTCTCCGGGCATGGACCCGGCGGCGCAGACGACGACGTCGCGCGGTGCGGAGACCTCGTTGACCACGCCGATGACCTCGTTCTGGGTCAGCCGGCCGCCCTCGCCCGCGCTGGGGGTCTCCGGGTGGTAGGCGGCCTCGACGGTGGCCTCCCACTCGGTGGCCAGCTCCGCGCTGCGGGCCCGGTACGCGTCGTCGACCGACCAGCCGGCCAGCGCGTCGGCGAGGGCGGTGATCGCCTCCCGGGCGTCGGCATGCAGGGTGACGCCGGCGTGCTTGGCGGCGTCCATCGCCGCGACGTTGACGTTGACGAACCGCACGCCGGGGTCGTTGAAGGCGGTGTGCGAGGCGGTGGTGAAGTCCTGGTAGCGGGTGCCGATCCCGATGACGATGTCGGCCTCGCGGGCCAGGGCGTTGGCCGCGGTGGTCCCGGTCGACCCGATCGCGCCGACGGACTGCGGGTGGTCGTAGGGGAGTGACCCCTTGCCGGCCTGGGTCTGGCCGACCGGGATGCCGGTGGCGCTGACGAACGCGTCCAGCGCCTCGGTGGCCTGCGAGTAGATGACCCCGCCGCCGGCGACGACCAGCGGCCGGCGGGCGGAGCGGATCACCTCGACCGCGCGCTGCAGGGCGGCGCGCTCGGGCAGGGGCCGCCCCACGTGCCAGGTGCGCTCGGCGAACAGCTCGACCGGCCAGTCGAACGCCTCGGCCTGCACGTCCTGCGGGAAGCAGAGGGTCACCGCGCCGGTCTCGGCGGGGTCGGTGAGCACCCGCATCGCACCGAGCAGCGCGCCGGGCAACTGCTCGGCCCGCCAGATGCGGTCGAAGTAGCGCGACACCGGGCGGAAGGCGTCGTTGACGGTCACGTCGCCGCTGTCGGGACGCTCGAGCTCCTGCAACAGCGGCCCGGCCGAGCGCGTGGCGAAGGTGTCGGCGGGGAGCAGCAGCACCGGCAGCCGGTTGATGGTCGCCAGCGCGGCACCGGTGAGCAGGTTCGTCGAGCCGGGACCGACGCTGGTGGAGATCGCCCAGGTCTGCAGCCGGTCCTTGGCCCGGGCGTAGGCCACGGCGGTGTGCGCGACCGCCTGCTCGTTGCGGCCCAGCACGTAGGGGAGCGCGCCGGGCTCGTCGAGCTCGGCCTGCAGCAACGCCTGGCCCAGGCCCGCCACGTTGCCGTGGCCGAAGATGCCGAAGCAGCCGGCGAACAGCCGCTGCCGCTGTCCGTCGCGCTCGGTGTGCTGCTGCGCCAGGAAGCGGACGACGGCCTGGGCGACGGTCAGGCGCACGGTCTCGGCGCGTGCCGGCGGCGGGTACTCGCTCACGGTCGGGGGGCTCCGTTCTTCTCGGTGCCGGCGGGGGAGTGCAGGGGCAGGCGCGGGTCGACGTCCTCGCCGGCCCAGGTGTCGCGGATCCAGGTGTGCGCGGGGTCGTCGACGATCCGCCAGGCCCGCTCGGGACCGGGTCCGGCCATGACGTTGAGGTAGTAGAGGTCGTGGCCGGGCGCGGCGATCGACGGTCCGTGCCAGCCGTGGGGGACCAGGACGACGTCGCGGTCCCGGACCTCGGCGAGGACGTCGATCGGCCGCTCGGCGGTGCCGTACACGCGGTGGTAGGCCAGGCCCGGCTGGCCCTGCGGCCCGGCGGCGACCTCGAAGTAGTAGATCTCCTCGAGCTCGCTCTCCACGTCCGACGTCTCGTCGTGCTTGTGCGGCGGGTACGAGGACCAGTTGCCGCCGGGGGTGACGACCTCGCAGGCGATGATCGAGTCGGCCTCGAAGACGCCCGCGGTGGCGAAGTTGTTGACCTGGCGGCTGCACCGGCCGGCACCGCGCAGCTCGACCGGGACGTCGGCGGCCGGGCCGTACCGGACCGGGAGCCGGCGGCGGGCGCGGGCGCTGCAGAGCGCGAACCGCCCGCCGTCCCGGCTGGCCAGGGTCGCGGTGACCCCGAGGGGCAGGTAGGCGAAGTCGGTCGGCCCGGTGAAGACGCCGCTGCGGCCGGTGAGGGGGAGCACCTCCCCGTCGCACTCGACGGTCAGTCCGCCCTCCAGCGGGACGACGACGACCTCGTCGGGGCCGGTGTCGAGGGTCGCGCTGCCGCCGGCGGGCAGCTCCAGCACCCGGAGGCCCGAGTGCCCCCAGCCGGCCGACTCGGGGGTCACCTCGAGCGCGTACGGACCGGCGCCGGCGGTGCCGGCGGGCAGGTGCAGCGAGTGCGTGGTCGCGGTCATCGGCTCCTCCGTGGTGACGTTCCGGAGCGGCCCTCCTGCAGGGTCCCGGTGGGGGGCAGGAGGGTCCTTCTAGTGGACGAGGGCGACCGCGGTGTCCACGGCGGCGGTCACGTCGTCGTCCGGCGGGTAGAGCAGGGTCCGGCCGACGACGAGGCCGCGCACGGCCGGGAGGGCGAGGGCGCTCCGCCAGCTGGCGTAGGTCTCCTCCGGCCGGCGCGAGGGGTCCCCGCCCAGCAGCAGGGTGGGCAGCGTGGTGGCGTCCATGACCCGCTCCATCTCCGCCACCACCGGCAGCTTCAGCCAGGTGTAGGCGGAGGTGGCGCCCAGGCCCTGGGCGATGTGCACCGACTTGATGACGGCCTCCGGGCTGAGGTCGTTGGTGACCCGGCCCTCCACCCGGCGCGACATGAACGGCTCGAGCATCGCCACGATCCCGGCCCGGGCCAGCTCGCTGACCACCCGGCCGGCGGTCTCCAGCATGGTCACGGTCCCCGGGTCGTCGAGGTCGATGCGGTTGAGCATCTTCGCCGCGTCGAAGCGCGCCTCGACGACGCCGGCCACGTCGTAGCCGGTCATGCGGTCGTCGAGCTCGAAGGTGGCGCCGGCCAGCCCGCCCCGGTTCATCGAGGCGACGACGACCTTGTCCTCGAGGGCGCCCAGGAGCAGCAGGTCCTCGGCGACGTCGGCCGTGGCCAGCAGCCCGTCCACGCCGGGGCGGGCCAGCGCGGTGCGGAGCCGGTCGAGCATCTCGGTGCGGTTGTACATCGCCGTGGCCCGGCCCTGGGCCGCGAGCGCGCCCCGGGCGGGGTGGTCGGCGGCGACGAGCATCAGCCGCCCGTCCTCCGGGAGGAACGCCTTCCGCCGGCGCCGGGCGGCCAGCGCGCGCCCGATGGCCTCCGGCTCGCGGCTGCGCAGTTCGGTGACCTCGGCGTAGGTCCGGCACGCCGGCGACGGTGCGAGCACGTCGGCGGGGGACAGGACGGTGTCAGACACGGGTGTCCTCCAGGGTGGCGGCGACGTGTGCCTCGACCTCGGCGGCGGTCGGCATCGCGGTGGAGCACTCCAGCCGCGACGCGACGATCGCGCCGGCGGCGTTGGCGTTGCGCAGGATCCGCTCCAGCGGCAGCCCGCCGAGCAGCCCGGAGGCGAGGGAACCGCCGAAGGCGTCCCCGGCGCCGAGGCCGTTGACGACCTCCACCGGCGTGGGCGGGACGACGACCCGCTCGCTGCGCGTCTTGCCGAGAACCCCCTTCGGCCCCTGCTTGACGATCGCCAGCTCCACCCCGGCGTCCAGCAGCGCGTCCGCGGCCCGGTCGGGATCGGTCTCCCCGGTCGCGACCTCGCACTCCTCGCGGTTGCCGACGGCGACCGTGACGTGCGGGAGCGCGGCCCGGACCTGCTCCGACGCCTCCTCCCGGGACGCCCAGAACACCGGCCGGTAGTCCAGGTCCAGCACGGTGTGCCGGCGGCGTCCGCGGGCCTGCCAGGCGGCGTGGTGCGCCGACCGGCTCGGCTCCTCGGACAGCCCGGTCACCGTCGCCCAGAACAGGCCGGCGTCCCGGACGGCGGCCGGGTCGACGTGCTCCGGCCGCAGCTGGAGGTCGGGGGCCGCCGGCCGGCGGTAGAAGTACAGCGGGAAGTCGTCGGGCGGGAAGATCTCGCAGAAGGTGACCGGCGTCGGGTGCTCCCGGTCGACGACGACGAACCGGTCGTCCACCCCGAGGTCGCGCAGCGCGCGCCGCACGAACCGCCCGAAGGGGTCGTCGCCGACGCCGGTGACCAGGGCGGTGGCGTTACCGAGGCGGGCCGCCGCGACCGCGACGTTGGCGGCGCTGCCCCCGAGGAACTTGCCGAACGTCTCGACGTCCTCCAGCCCGACGCCGACCTGCAGGGGGTAGACGTCCACCCCGCTGCGGCCCATCACCACCATGTCGAGGGCGTCTCCCACAGCTCTCCATCCCCCTGCGTCGTCGGCCGGTGTCCTTGGGACTGTGCTCCGGGACACACTCGGCTGTCAATACTTTGTCAGGACATAACGCCAACAGGACGTGGTCACGTCGCGATGCCCCGTTGAGGTGAGGACGGACCGAGGTCGAGGTGCGACCATGGGTGCACGGGCTGCCGGTTCGATCCCGGGCGCCCCATCCGAGGAGGGACCCGTGGCACCCGTGCTCACCTTCGACATCGACCGCTCCAGCCCGACGCCGCTGTACTTCCAGCTGGCGCAGGCGATCGAGGGCGCCATCGCCGGTGGGGAGCTGCCGGCCGGCTCCCGGCTCGAGAACGAGATCCTCCTGGCCCAGCGCTACGGGCTGTCCCGCCCGACGGTTCGGCGCGCGGTGCAGGAGCTGGTCGACAAGGGGCTGCTGGTCCGCAAGCGCGGGGTCGGCACGCAGGTGATCCAGCCGCACGTGCGCCGGTCGGTGGAGCTGACGAGCCTGTACGACGACCTGTCCCGCGCCGGCGAGGCACCGACCACCGAGGTCCTGTCGCTGGACCGGGTGCCCGCGACGGCGGACATCGCCGAGGAGCTCGACATCGCCGAGGGTGACGACGTCGTCGTGGTGCGCCGGCTGCGCCGCTCCCGTGGCGAGCCGCTGGCGCTGCTGACCAACCACCTGCCCGGCCGGTTCGACCCGACGATCGAGGACCTCACCTCCCGCGGGCTCTACCAGTACCTGCGCGCCCAGGGAGTGCACCTGCGGGTCGCCCACCAGCGCATCGGCGCGCGGCTGGCGCGCGCGGAGGAGGCCCGGCTGCTGGACGAGCCGCCGCGGTCGGCGCTGCTCACCATGCAGCGCACGGCGTTCGACGACCAGGGCGTGGCGATCGAGCACGGCCGGCACGTCTACCGCGCCTCCCGGTACGACTTCGAGACGACGCTCGTCGGCCGGTGACCCGCCCGTGTGGTCTCTCGACACGGGGCGAATTGTCCTGACATAGTGGTGTGGCGGAGGTCACGTCCCGCGCCCCCCACGTCCTCCGGAGGAGAGCCATGCCCGCACGGCACCGCGTCGTCGTCGTCGGTGGTGGGTTCGGCGGTCTGAACGTCACCCGTGCACTGGCCCGCGCCGACGTCGACGTCACCATCGTGGACCGCACCAACCACCACCTGTTCCAGCCGCTGCTGTACCAGGTCGCGGCCGGCATCCTGCCGCCCGGGCAGATCGCGCCGGCGCTGCGCCGGGTGGTCCGGCGTCAGCGCAACGCCCGCGTGGTCCTCGCCGAGGTGGGGGACGTCGACCTGGACCAGCGCCTCGTGCACGCCGTCGCGCCGGACGGGGAGGACGTGCAGCTGCCCTACGACACGCTCGTCGTGGCCGCCGGAGCGTCCCACTCCTACTTCGGCAAGGACGCCTTCGCGGAGTTCGCGCCCGGGATGAAGACCGTCGAGGACGCCCGGTACCTGCGCGACGCCATCCTGTCGAAGTTCGAGATGGCCGAGCTCACCACCGACCCCGCCGAGCGGGCGGAGTGGCTGACCTTCGTCGTCGTCGGCGCCGGCCCGACCGGCGTGGAGCTGGTCGGGCAGGTGGCCGAGCTGGCGCACACCGTGCTGCCCCGCGACTTCCGGTCGGTGGACACGCACGAGACGCGGATCCTCCTGCTCGAGGGCGCGGGAGCGGTGCTGCCGCCGTTCGCGCCGCGGCTGCAGGCGTACACCCAGCGGCGGCTGGAGCAGATGGGCGTCGAGGTGCGGGTGCGGACCCTGGCCGTCGACATGGACCACGACTCGATCACCGTCGAGGGCCCCACCGGCCGGGAGGTGATCCGCGCCCGCACGCGGATCTGGGCCGCCGGGGTGCAGGCCTCACCGCTGGCGCGACTGCTCGCCGAGCGCGCCGGCGTCGACACCGACCGCGCCGGCCGGCTGCCGGTCCTGCCGGACTGCTCGCTGCCGGGGCACCCGGAGGTCTTCGCGATCGGGGACATGGTCGCCCTGGAGGGCGTGCCCGCGGTCGCCCAGCCGGCCCTGCAGGAGGGCCGCTACGTCGGCCGGGTGATCGCCGCCCGGCTGGACGGCCGGCCGGTCCCGGGGCCGTTCCGGTACCGGGACAAGGGGTCGATGGCCACCATCGGGCACCGGTCGGCGGTGGCCGACGTCCGCGGCCTGACGGTGACCGGCTTCCCGGCGTACGTGATGTGGGCTTTCGTGCACGTCCTCTACCTGGTCGGCTGGGGCAACCGGCTGGCCACCCTGTTCAGCTGGATCCGCGCCCTCTGGCTCTCGGAGAACCGTGGCCACCGGGTGATCACCTTCGACTCGGCCGCCCGGTCGGCCGATCCCACGACCTCGGGCCGGCCCGCGCACATCATGCCGCGCCGGCGAGAGGCCTCGGCATGATCTGAGGTGGGCGGGGCCGTTGCCGGACCGTGGCGCTGGCCACATCTGCTACCCCGTCGTGGGGACACTCACATGCTGCCGACGAGATCTGCCAAGCATATTGTCCGAACATGGAGTCATGACCCGCAGCCTCCTCGACTCCTTCAGCCGTACCCGCTCCGAGCGCCGCGCCCGCCGCGTCCTCGAGCAGGAGCTCGCCGACTACACGACCGTCGCCGACCGGGACGAGCTCGCCGCCCTCCTCGCCGGCCGCGGCTCGGCCGACAGCGAGACCGCCGAGATCCTCAGCCGCCAGGCCCGCGTGGAGCTGTTCCGCGCCAGCTGACGCGTCAGGCGAAGGGGTTCTCGCCCGCCTCGATCTGAGCGGCGAACTCCCGCAGGGCCGCCTGGTCGGGTTCCGCGCCCGCGCTGCGCACCACGGCCTCCAGCGCGGCGAAGACCTCTGCCGCCGGCCGGCCGGCCAGGCGCTCGCCCACCTCGGCCAGTGCCGGGGCCACCCGTTCGCTGACGAGCTCCTCCCGGCGCGCGCTCCGCGGCAGGAGCATGCGCAGCAACTCGCGCTGCAGGTCGTTCGCGGGACGGCGCACCACTGCCACCTCCGGTCGGGTCCGGCCCGGGTCGGCCGACGATGGACCGACCCGCACCCTCCCGATCGGGTGAGGTCGAACCGGTCGAGGTCCATGACCCTGGTCCATGCGGCGGCCGACCGCCAGACGCTCCCGGCCCGGTCCTCGACGGGGACCGGGCCGGGCGACGAGCCGAGGGGCTACCGCCGCGGGAGGTCGAGGTCGGCCTCGTACCGCGTCACCGTCTCCTCGGCGGAGGTGCTGATGTCGGTCAGGGTCACCACACCGGTCGCCCCGGCGTAGGTGCCCGTCCCACCGGTCACCGCGACGTCCAGCGTGAACGCCTCGGCGCTCTCCTCGGCGCCGAAGTCGGCCAGCACGGCCGCGTGCAGCTGCGATCCCTCGGTGAAGACGAACGCGGCCTCGCACCGGAGGTTCGCGACGAGTGCCTGGGCGGTGCACTCGATGTGGCTGCGGCCGACCTCGGCGCCGCGCGTGGTCCCGTCCTCGGTGTCGTAGAGCACCTCGCTGATGAACACGCGGGCACCGACCGGAGGCAGTCCCTCCGGTTCCTCCATGGACCCGTCGTCGGTGAAGGTGTCCCCGTTCGGCAGGACGATCGCGACCTCGTCCTCCACGGCGATCCAGCGACCGTCGGGATCCGCGGACCGGTCGTCCGCGGTGGCGAGGGCTGCGCTCGTGCCGATCAGACCGCCCGCCAGGACGACGGCGGACAGCACGGCGATACGTCGCATCAGGCTTCTCCTCGGGTGAGTGCGGATGTCCCCTCGGAGGCGATCGCGCTCGCGGCACCGGTGCCGCACCCGATGACGGGCCGTGCAGCACCGCCGGTCCGACGATCGCCCGGCCGGACACCGCGGAGGCCGCCGACGTTCGAGCAGCGGGGGCGGCGGGGGCCCGCTGGTGGCCGTTCCGGGAACGAGGGCCCAGGTCGACGCGCCATGGGCTCGGCGAGACGGCCCGGAGCAACGGTCCTCGGGATGCCCGGCGGAATCAAGGCCTCCTGGAACTCCGTGGTTCCGCCGCCTGCCCGGGGTCGGAGGAGCCGGTCCCGGGCGGCTGCCTCAACGGCCGGGTGCCCCGGCCAGGACCGCCTCGACGCGCCCGGCCGTCGCCAGCAGCGCCGCGTCGTCCCCCGGCAGCGCCTCGAGGGAGACGCCGATCGGCAGGCCGCCGGCGGTGGCCCCGGCCGGCAGCGAGATCGACGGCATGCCCGCGGTCGACCCCGGGCCGGTGTTGCGGATGGTCGTCAGGAAGACGGGGACCTGCCGGCCGTTGAGCTCGGTGGTCTCGTCGTCCCCGACCGGCGGCGCCGGTAGCGGCACCGTCGGGTAGACCAGCGCGTCCAGCCGTCCGCCGTCCGGGGCGCGCAGCGCGTCGGCGTAGGCGGCGCGCAGCCGGTCGCGGACGGCGAGCTGCTGCCGGTAGACCTCCTCGGTGATCCCGCCCGCCGCGGCGACCTCGAGCGCGGCACGGACGTCGGGGGAGGCGACCTGCGCCAGGACGTCGGCGAGGGTCAGCCGGTTCTCCGGTCCGGGCAGGGTGGCGAGGTAGGCGGGCAGCTCGCGGGCGATCTCGAAGAAGACGATCGGGAAGCCGCACTCGGCGTCCAGCTCGTGGGCGTCGGCCACGCGGACGTCGACCAGGTCGACGCCGGCGTCGGCGAGCCGGTCGAGCGAGCGCTGGGCGACAGCGGCGACCTCGGGGTGCAGGTCGTCGTAGAACCCGATCCGGGGGACGCCGAGCCGCAGGGCCCGGTCATGGCTGCCGGCGGCCGCCTGCCCGGTGACCAGTTCGTCGACGACGGCGACGTCGGCGACGCCGGTGGCCAGCACGCCGGCGGTGTCGCGGGTGCTCGAGATCGGCACCGTGCGCCCGGTGCCCCAGCGACCGACGGTCGGGCGCCAGCCGACCACTCCGCAGTGCGCGGCCGGCACCCGCACCGAGCCCCCGGTGTCGGTGCCCAGGGCGATCGGGACCACCCCCGTGGCGACGGCGACCGCCGAGCCGCCGGAGGAGCCGCCCGCCGACCGGGCGGGGTCGTGCGGGTTGCGGACCGGCCCGAAGGCGGCGTTGTTGCTGGTGATGCCCAGCGCCAGCTCGTGCAGGTTGGTCTTGCCGACGACGGCGACCCCGGCGGCGCGCAACCGCCCGACCGCGTGCTGGTCGCGGCCGGGCCGGGAGTTCCGGAGCGCGGGGGTCCCGCCGCTGGTGGGGAGGTCGGCGGTGTCGAGGTTGTCCTTCACCGCGAGCGGGACGCCGGCCAGCGGCCCCGCCCCGCCGGCCGGGCTGTCGGCGAGGCTGGTGAACGCGCCGAGCTCGGCGATCGCCCGGGCCCGCTCGAGCGCGGCCGCTCCGACCTCTCCGGGCGACGAGCCGTCGATGCGCTTCCGGACCGGGGTGATCCCCGTGGCCTGCAGGAACGTCATGTCCTCGCCTCTCGTCGGGCCGGAGTACCAGTCTCATCAATATCAGCGATTTTCCGGCCGGGAGCGGAACCGGCCACTACCCTGGGGCCATGACGGCGAGCATGCGTTCCCGCGCAGACGGGTCGGTTCCGCGGCCCATCAAGCGCGGCGCCAAGGTCGCCGAGGCCCTGGCCCAGGAGATCGTGCACGAGATCGTCTCCCGCAAGCTGGCGCCGGGCACCCTGTTGTCGTCCGAGGCGCAGATGCTCGAGGACTACGGCGTGGGCCGGGGGTCCCTGCGGGAGGCGCTGCGCATCCTCGAGGTGCACGGTCTGATCACGATGAAGCCCGGGCGCAACGGCGGTCCGATGGTCATCGAGGTCGGCACGCGTGACTACGGCCGTATGTCGACCCTGTTCTTCCACCTCGGCGGGATGACGTTCCAGCAGCTCATCGATGCCCGCCTGGTGCTCGAGCCGCTGATGGCCCGGATGGCCGCGGAGCGCCGGGGGCAGGAACTCGACGGGCAGCTCGCCGACCCGGAGACCACCCGCGTCGAGGACGACGCCACCTACTTCGACGCCACCAAGGACTTCCACCGCGGCGTCGCCTCCATGTCGGGCAACCCGGTGCTCAACCTGCTCTGCGTCTCGCTCGAGGACATCTTCCGCGACCAGGTCAGCGGCGCCCTCTCGCCCAAGGAGGAGCGCAAGCACGTGCTCGAGGTGCACACCGCGATCGCCGCGGCCGTCGCCGAGGGTGACGCCGAGCAGGCCGAGCGGCTGATGCGGGAGCACATGCAGCAGTACGCGGACTGGGTGAACGAGCGGCACCCGGACCTGATGCGCCAGGTCATCAACTGGCGCTGACGGACTTTCGACGCCGAAAGTCCGGGCTCGGTCCCGACTTTCCGCGCCGAAAGTCCGGGCTCGGTCCGGACTTTCCGCGCGGAAAGTCCACTCACCGACCGCGCCAGACCGGCTCCCGCTTCTCGGTGAACGCGCGGGCGCCCTCCTCGGCGTCCTCGGAGGCGCGCACCGGCGCGTAGATCTCCCACTGCCGGGCGAAGGCCTCGGCCGCGGGCCACTCGCTGCCCTCGGTGAGGATCCGCTTGGTGCCCTGGACGGCCAGCGGACCGTTGCCCGCGATCTGCCGCGCCAGCGCCAGCGCGGCCGGCAGCGCCTCGCCGGTGGGCACCAGCCGGTTGACCACCCCGGCGGCGTGGGCGTCCTGCGCGGGGATCCGGTCGCCGGTCAGCGCCCACTCGGTCGCCTTCGGCAGCCCCGCCTTGCGCGGCAGCCGGAGCAGCCCCCCGCCACCGGCGAGCAGGCCGCGCCGGACCTCGGGCAGCCCGAAGAACGCCCCCTCGCCGGCCACGATCAGGTCGCAGGCGAGCGCGATCTCGAACCCGCCGGCCAGCGCGAACCCCTCGACGGCGGCGATCAGCGGCTTCGCCGGCGGCCGCTCGACCAGCCCGGCGAAGCCGCGGCCGGGCACGTGCGGCTTCTCCCCGGCGAGGAAGGCCTTGAGGTCCATCCCCGCGCTGAACGTGCCTCCGGCACCGGTCACCACCCCGACGAACAGGCTGTCGTCGGAGTCGAGCTGGTCCATCGCCGCGCCGATGCCCTCGGCGGCGGCCTTGTTGATCGCGTTCTTCGCCTGCGGCCGGTTGACGGTGACGACGAGGACGGCGCCGTCCCGCTCGACGAGGACCTCCGGCTGCTCGCTCACGTCGTCACCCTGGCGCTCCGCGCCACGGTCGCTCCGCTCCTCGCTCGCCGGCGCTCGCTGCGATGCCCGCTCACTTGGGCTGCATCCGGATCGCGCCGTCCAGCCGGATCGTCTCGCCGTTGACCATCGGGTTGTCGATGATCGCCAGGGCCATCCGGGCGAACTCGTCGGGCCGGCCCAGCCGCCGCGGGTGCGGCGTCATCTGGCCGAGGGAGTCGCGGACGTTCTGCGGGAGCCGGGCCAGGATCGGGGTGTCGAAGGTGCCGGGCGCGATCGTGGCGACCCGGATCTGCCGGCTGGACAGGTCCCGGGCGGCGACCAGGGTGAGCCCGACGATGCCGGCCTTGGACGACGCGTAGGGGAGCTGGCCGATCTGCCCCTCCCAGGCGGCGACCGACGCGGTGAGCACGCAGACGCCGCGCTCCTCGCCGTCCACCGGGTCGTGCGCCGCCATCCGCGCCGCGGCCTGGCTGAGCACGTTGAACGTGCCGATCAGGTTGACCCGGACGATCGACTCGTAGAACTCCAGCGAGCCGGGGTTGCCCTCCTTGTCGACCACCCGCATCGCCCCGCCCCGGCCGGCGCAGTGCACGAGCGTGCGCAGCGGGGCCAGCTCGTCGGCGGCGGCCACCGCGGCGGCCACGGCGTCGGGCTCGGTGACGTCGGCGGCGACGAAGCGGGTCTTCCCGCCCAGCTCGGCGGCGACGTCGGCACCGGCGGAGGTGGGCAGGTCGACCAGGACGGTCGGTACCCCCTTCTCGACCAGACGGCGGGCGGTGGCCAGCCCGAGGCCGGAGGCCCCGCCGGTGACGACCGCGGACCCTGCTGTGACGTCCATGTTCAGCCCTTCGCGGAGAGGTTCTCGATCACCATGGCGTTGGCCATGCCGCCGGCCTCGCACATGGTCTGCAGGCCGTAGCGCTGCCCGGTGTCCTCGAGGAAGCCGAGCATCGTGGTGGCCAGCCGGACGCCGGAGGCGCCGAGCGGGTGGCCGAGGGCGATGGCGCCCCCGCGCGGGTTGAGCCGGGCGTCGTCCACCCCGAACTCGGCCTGCCAGGCCAGTGGGACCGAGGCGAAGGCCTCGTTCACCTCGACCGCCGCCATGTCGTCGATGGAGAACCCGGAGCGGGCCAGCAGCTTGTGGGTGGCCGGGATCGGCCCGGTGAGCATCAGCAGCGGGTCGTCACCGGTGACGGCGGTGGCCGCGACGCGGGCGCGCGGGGTCAGCCCCAGCGCGGCGGCCCGCTCCTCGCTCATGACCAGCAGCGCGGCCGCGCCGTCGGTGAGCTGGGAGGAGTTGCCAGCGGTGATCTTCCACTCGAGCTCGGGGAAGCGGACGGCGTTCGGGCTGCCGGCGAAGGCGGGCCTGAGCCCGGCGAGCTTCTCCGGGGTGGTGCCCGCGCGGATCGTCTCGTCGGCGGTCACCGTCCCGTCGGGGGTGGTGATCGGGGCCAGCTCGCGCTCGAACGCGCCCACCGCCTCGGCCGCGCGGGCGTGCGACCGGGCGGCGTAGGAGTCGAGCTGCTCGCGGGTCAGCCCCCACTTCTCCGCGACCAGCTCCGCGGAGATGCCCTGCGGCACCAGGCCGGGGGAGTAGCGGGCGAGGACCTGCGGGCCGTGCGGGTCGGCGGCGCCACGGGCCGAGCCCATCGGCACCCGGCTCATCGACTCCACCCCGGCGGCGACGACCACGTCGTAGGCGCCGGCGACGATCCCCTGGACGGCGAAGTCGAGGGCCTGCTGCCCCGAGCCGCACTTGCGCTCGATCGTCACCGAGGGCACCGTCTCCGGCCAGCCCGCGGCCAGCACCGCCTGCCGGCCGGGGGTGGCCGACTGCTCCCCGTTCTGGCCGACGCAGCCGACCAGCACGTCGTCGACGACGGCGGGGTCGAGGTCGTTGCGGCCGGCGAGGGCCTGCAGCACCTGGGCGAGGAGGTCGACCGGGTGGACGCCGGACAGGGCGCCCCCGGCCTTGCCGCGGCCCATGGGACTGCGGACGGCGTCGACGATCACGGCGGAGGGCATCAGGGGGCCGTCCTCTCGGCTGGCGAGTGTGGGCGTTGACACAATAACCATGAACACCAATAACATGGATAGGGCAGACGGCCCGGTCTCCGTGCCGGTCGATCCCCGAGCGACGGCGCCGGGGCGCACCCGGGAGGACCCCCATGACCTTCGAGCTGCCCGACGCCCACCGCGACCTGCTGCAGCAGGCCCGCGAGGTGGCCGGCAAGGTGCGCTGGCGGGCCACGGAGGCCGACGCCGCCACCGACGTCGACCCGGTGATGCGCGAGGCGCTGCAGGAGAGCGGACTGGCCGCGATCACCGTGCCCGCGGCGCACGGTGGCGCCACCGAGCAGGTCGACTCCCTGGCGGTGACCGTCGTCCGCGAGGCCTTCGGGGGTGTGTCGGCGCACCTGGACTCGCTGTTCGCGATGCAGGGCATCGGCAGCTATGCCCTGTCGGTCGCGGCCGCTCCGCGGGTGCAGCAGGAGTGGCTGCCGCGGGTGGTCGCGCTCGAGGCGATCGCCGCCCTGTGCCTCACCGAGCCCGCCGTCGGCTCCGACCTGCGCTCGATCACCACCACGGTCGTGGAGCGGGAGGGCGAGCTGGTGCTCGACGGGCACAAGTCGTTCATCACCAACGCGCCGGCGGCGGCCTTCTTCACCGTCCTGGCCAAGGAGGAGAGCGGCTTCTCGCTGGTGTTCGTGCCGGCCGACACCCCGGGCGTGCACGTGCAGTCCGGTCCCGACCTGATCGCGCCGCACATCATCGGCGACGTCCGCTTCGACGGCGTCCGCGTGCCGCTCGACTCGCGGGTCGGGCAGCCCGGGCAGGCCTTCCCCCTGGTGCTGCAGACCCTCGCCACCTTCCGGGTGTCCGTGGCCGGCTCCGCGGTGGGCGTCGCCCAGGCGGCGCTGGACGAGGCGGTCGCGCACACCATCTCCCGCGAGCAGTTCGGCAGCACGCTGGCCCGGCTCGGCCCCATCCCGCAGATGCTCGGCACCTGCTGGACGGAGATCGAGCAGGCCCGGCTGCTGACCTACTCCGCCGCCACCCGCGCCGCCGCCGACCCGCTCGGGGCGCTGCACTGGTCGTCGATGGCGAAGGTCGCGGCCACCGAGACCGCCGGCCGGGTCACCGACCGCTGCGTGCAGATGATGGGCCGCTTCGGCGTCGTCACCGGCTCCACGATCGAACGGCTGTACCGCAACGCCCGGCCCATGCGCATCTACGAGGGCGGCAACGAGGTGCTGCTCGGCCAGCTCGCCAAGACCCTGACCCGTCCGGCCCGCGGCTGATCCGCGGCTCCCCACCCGACAGAGAGGACCGCCATGGTCGCCGTCGGCATGCTGCTCTCCGACGTCCCCAGCTCGGTCAGCCCCGCCCAGCAGTTCGACGACGTGCGCCGCATCGTCGACGCCGCGCAGCGCAACGGGATGACCTACATCGCGATCGGCCAGCACTTCCTCTACGGGGAGCTGCGCTGGCTGCAGCCGGTGCCCCTGCTGGCGCGGCTGGCCGCCGACTGCGACCCGCAGACCCGGCTGGCCACCCAGATCATGATCGCGCCGCTGTACCACCCGGTGCTGCTGGCCGAGGAGCTGGCGACCCTCGACGTGGTCACCGAGGGCCGGCTGGTCTTCGGCGCCGGCATCGGGTACCGGCCCGAGGAGTTCGAGTACCTGGGGATCCCGTTCAAGGAACGGGCCGCCCGCACCGACGAGATCCTCGAGCTGCTGGTGAAGCTGTGGACGCAGGACGAGGTCACCCACTCCGGCCGCTTCTGGCAGCTCGAGGGCGTCCGCCCGCACCTCAAGCCGGTGCAGTCGCCGCACCCGCCGATCTGGGTCGGCGCGCAGAGCGTCGCCGGCGCCCGCCGGGCCGGCCGGCTCGGCGACGCCTTCCCGGTCACCCCGGAGGCCACCTTCGACGAGATCGAGGAGCGCTTCGCCGCCGTGCGGGAGGGGTTCGCCGCCCGGGGCAAGCCGTTCGGCCCGCAGCCGGTGCGCCGCAACGTGCTGGTCGCCGGCTCCCGGGAGGAGGCGATCGTCGAGTACGCCCGGGTCTCCAAGGGGAAGTACCTGAGCTACGCCCAGAAGGGCATGAGTCATGCCGGCAGCGCGGCCGACCTCGACGCCGACTTCATCGCCTCGGTCACCCAGCACGCCGTGCTCGGCACGGACGAGGAGGTCATCGCGCAGCTGACCGAGCTGTGCACCCGGTTCCCGGTCGACCCGCTGCTGCTGCGCCCGCAGTGGCCGTCGATGAGCGCCGCGGAGACCATCGCCGCGATCGAGCGGCTGGGCAAGGGGGTGGTCCCGGCGATCCGGGCCCTGCCCACCCCGCAACCCGAGCCCGTGCCCACCGGCGCGGTCTGAGCGCACGAGCGATCCGACAGGAGGAGACATGGGACGTTTCGAGGGCAAGGTCGCCTTCGTCACCGGAGGAGCCCGCGGTCAGGGCCGGTCGCACGCCGTGCGGCTGGCCGCCGAGGGCGCCGACGTCGCGGTCATCGACGTCACCCGCCAGTTCGACTCGGTGCAGTACGCGATGTCGACGCCGGAGGACCTGGCCGAGACCGAGAAGCTGGTGCGCGACCACGGCCGGGAGTTCCTCGGCATCACCGGCGACGTGCGCGACGAGGAACAGGTGAGCGCCGCCGTCGCCCAGGTCGAGGAGCGGTTCGGCGGCATCGACCTGGTGTGCGCCAACGCCGGCATCCTGCCCTCGACCGGCCCGCACGCCCAGCGCATGAGCGCCTGGCACGACACCATCGCCACCAACCTCTCCGGCGTCTTCTTCACCCTGCGCGCGGTGACCCCCGGCATGGTCGAGCGCGGGCGCGGCGGGGCCATCTGCATCACCGGGTCGACGTCGAGCTTCCGCGGCGTCGCCTACAAGCTGGAGATGCTCAACCCCGGCCACATGGCCTACGGCGCGGCCAAGTCCGGCGTGCTGGCCCTGATGCGCAACTACGCCATGGCCCTGGGCAAGTACGGGATCCGGGTCAACACCGTCGTCCCGGCCGGCGTGGACACCCCGATGATCAACAACGAGTTCTTCACCAAGGACCTGCAGGCCGACGCCCCACCCGGCTGGATGGCGAACGTGATGGAGCACGGGCTGGTGCAGCCCGGCGACATCTCCGACGCCGTCCTCTTCCTCCTGTCCGACCAGGCGAAGTTCGTCACCGGCACCGCGCTGCCGGTCGACATGGGGACGCTGCTGATCTGAGCGGCGGGTGGGGTGGGGTCCGGCCCCACCCCACCCGCCCGCTCAGCCGGCGAGGACGAACCCCTCGTAGTCCTTGGCGGCCACCTCGTCGCAGCGCTCCCGGTACGGGCCGACGCCACCGATGTAGGGCATGAACACCCGGGGCTTGCCCTCGACGTTGGAGCCCATGTACCAGGAGTTGGCGGTCGGGAACAGCGTCGAGTTGCCGACCTCGGCGTTGTGCTCGACCCAGCTCTCCTCGGCCTCGGGGGTGGCCTCGATGGTGCGTAGGTCGTGCTCCTGCACGTACTGGATGGCGTCAGAGACCCACTCCACGTGCTGCTCTATCGACACCATCATGTTCGACAGCACCGACGGGCTCTGCGGGCCGGTGATGATGAACATGTTGGGGAAGTTCGCGACCGCGATGCCCAGGTAACTGCGCGGTCCCTCGTCCCAGTGCTCCTTGAGCTGCAGGCCGGCGCGGCCCCGGATGTCCATCGACGTCAGGGCGCCGGTCTGCGCGTCGAAGCCGGTGGCCAGCACGAGCGCGTCGAACCGGAACTCCTGCTCGGTGGTCCGGACGCCGTCGCGCGTGATCTCGACCAGCGGGGTCTTCCGCAGGTCGACCAGGTGCACGTTGTCCCGGTTGTAGGTCTCGTAGTAGTCGGTGTGCACGCAGATCCGCTTGGTGCCGATCGGGTAGTCCTTGGGACACAGCGCCTCGGCGGTCTCGGGGTCCTTGACGATCTCCCGGATACGTTCCCGGACGAACTCCGCCGCGGTGTCGTTGGCCTCCTTGTCCGTGAGCATGTCGGTGTAGGCGGCCATCAGGTCGACCAGCGTGTTGTCCTTGTCGTGCCACGCCTTCTCGTACCGGCGGCGGCGGGCCTCGGGGTCGTCCTCCAGCGCGCCCTTCTCGGCCGGCGGGTGCGGGATGCCGAGCATCGAGGTCCTCGCGTCCTGCCGGAACTCCGGGTAGTGCGCCTTCATCTCCTCCTGGTAGCCGGGCGGGAACTCGTGGTTGTGCGCCGGGACGGCGAAGTTCGGTGTCCGCTGGAAGACGGTGAGGTCCGCGGCCTGGGCGGCGATCACTGGGATGCTCTGGATGGCCGAGGAGCCGGTGCCGATGATCCCCACCCGCTGCCCGGAGAAGTCCACGCCCTCCCGGGGCCAGCGGGCGGTGTGGTACCAGGGCCCGGAGAAGCTCTCCAGGCCCGGGATCTCCGGCGTCTTGTAGATCGACAGGCAGCCGGAGGCGTGCACGACGAACTTCGCCGACAGCACCTCACCGCGGTCGGTGCGCACCGTCCAGCGCTCCGCCTCGTCGTCCCAGACGGTCGACTCGACGCGGGTCTCGAACTGGATGTCCCGCCGCAGGTCGTAGCGGTCGGCCACGTGGTTGGCGTAGCGGAGGATCTCCGGCTGGGTCGGGTACTTCTCCGACCACTGCCACTCCTGCTCCAGGTCCGGGTCGAACGAGTAGGAGTACTCCATGCTCCGCACGTCGCAGCGGGCGCCGGGGTAGCGGTTCCAGTGCCACGTCCCGCCCACGCCGTCGGCGAGCTCGAACACCTGGACGGTCAGCCCCTGCTGGCGCAGCCGGTGCAGCATGTACATGCCGGAGAAGCCGGCACCGATCACGACCGCGTCGACGGTGCGTACAGCGGCACCGGTGGGCGAGGTCTCGGGGAGCGTCTGCGTCACGGGGAAGTCCTCCTCGGCGTGGTGGTCCCGGCGGGGGGAGAGCCGGCCACCGGGACCGAGGGTGAGCGAGCGGGGTGGTGCGCGGGCCGTGTGGCCCAGGTCACACAAGCTAGGAGGCAGGTCGGACGGGGGTCAAGACGCCGGGGTGGGGCGCCGCCGCGACGGCGCCCCACCCCGGCGGCCGCTCAGCCGGCGCCGACCGGCACCCGCGGGCCGGTGAGGACGAAGCCCTCGTAGCCCTTCGCGGCGACGTCGTCGCACTTCTGCCGGTAGTTGCCCACGCCGCCGATGTAGGGCATGAACACCCGCGGCTTGCCGGGCACGTTCGACCCCATGTACCAGGAGTCGGCGGTCGGGTAGAGCGTCATGTGCCCCACCTCGTCGACGTGCGCCGTCCAGGCGTCCTCGGCCTCCACGGTGGCCTCCATCGTCGCTATGCCCTTCTCCCGCATCGAGGCGATGGCGTCGGTGACCCACTCCACGTGCTGCTCGATCGAGGTGATCATGTTGGAGAGGACCGACGGGCTGCCCGGACCGGTGATGGTGAACAGGTTCGGGAACCCCGCGACCTGGATGCCCAGGTAGGTGCGCGGGCCGGCGTGCCACTTGTCGGCCAGCGCCACGTCGCCGCGACCGCGGATGTCGATCGCGGTCAGGGCGCCGGTCATCGCGTCGAACCCGGTGGCGAACACCAGGTCGTCGAACTCGAACTCCTCCTGGGTGGTGCGCAGCCCCCGGTGCGTGATCTCCACGATCGGCGTCTTCCGCACGTTGACCAGCCGCACGTGCGGCAGGTTGTACGTCTCGTAGTAGTTCGTCCCGAGGCAGGGCCGCTTGGTGCCGATCGGGTGGTCGTGCGGCTGGAGCGCCGCGGCGGTCTCCGGGTCCTGGACGATCTCGGCGATCCGGTCGCGCACGAACTGGGCGGCGGTGTCGTTGGCCGCCTTGTTCGTGATCATGTCGTTGTAGCTGACCATCAGGTCGACCAGGTTGTTGTCCTCGTCGTACCAGATGTCGTGGTACTTGGCCTCGCGCTCCTCCTCGGAGACCTCCAGGGCCGACTTCTCGGGCGTCGGGACGGCGATGCCGAACCCGGACTCCCGGGCGGCTTGGCGCACCTCGGCGTAGCGCGCCTTGACCGAGCGCTGGTGCTCGGGGTCGATCGCGTGGTTGCGCGCCGGGAGCACGAAGTTCGGCGTCCGCTGGAAGACCGTCAGCTGGCCGGCCTGCTCGGCGATGAGCGGGATGGCCTGGACGCCGGAGGAGCCGGTGCCGATGACGCCGACCCGCCGGCCGGTGAAGTCCACGCCCTCCTTCGGCCAGTGCCCGGTGTGGAACCAGCGGCCCCGGAAGAGGTCGAGCCCCGGCACCTCGGGCACCTTGGACGCCGACAGGCAGCCGGTCGCCATGATCACGAACTGGGCGGAGAGCTGGTCGCCCTGGTCGGTGCGCACGTGCCAGCGCTCGACGTCCTCGTCGAAGACGGCCTCGGTCACCTTCGTGTTGAGCGAGATGTCGCGGCGCAGGTCGAAGCGGTCGGCGACGTGGTTGATGTAGCGGAGCAGCTCGTCCTGCGGCGGGTACTTCTCCGTCCACTCCCACTCCTGCTCCAGCTCGGAGTCGAAGGAGAAGCTGTAGTCCATGCTCTTCACGTCGACGCGGGCGCCGGGGTAGCGGTTCCAGAACCACGTGCCGCCGACGCCGTCGCCCTTCTCGAAGACCCGGACCCGCAGGCCCTGGCCGCGCAGCTTGTGCAGCAGGTAGAGGCCGGACAGCCCCGCGCCGACGACGACGACGTCGACCTCGGGGAGGCCCGTCGGCGACGGCCGTTGTTGCGTCTCTGTCATGTGCTCTGGTTCCTCTCGGGGAGACCCCGTCGCGCGGCCCGGGCGGGCCTCGCGACGGGGGAGTGGGCGCGGGATCAGGCGGGCTGGGCGGTGAGCTGCCGGTCGACGGCCTCGGCGACGTACGCGATCCCGGTGGCGCTCCCGGGGAGGACGTTGACCATCGTGAAGAACCCGTGCATCTGCCCCTCGAGGACGCGGGTCTGCACGGGGACGCCGGCCGCGGCGAGGGCGTCGGCGTACTCCTCGCCCTCCTGGCGCAGCACGTCGTGCTCGGCGAGCAGCACGACCGCCGGCGGCAGACCGGAGAGGTCGGCGGCCTTCGAGGGGCAGGCGTCCGGGTTCTGCCGCATGGCGTGCTCGGGGGCGTAGAGGTCCCAGAACCACACCATCGACTCGCGGCTGAGCAGCAGCTGGTTGGCCGGGTCGCGGTAGGACTCGTTGTCGAGGTCGCAGTTGGTCACGGGGTAGACCAGCAGCTGCAGCGCCAGCTCGGGCCCGGCCGCGTCCCGCGCCTTCAGCGCCATGATCGCCGCGAGGTTCCCGCCGGCGCTGTCCCCGGCGACGACGAGCGGCACCCGCGCGCCGGCGATCTCCTGGAGGTGGGCGTCGACCCACTGCAGGGCCGCCCAGGAGTCGTCGGCGGCCGCGGGGTAGGGGTTCTCCGGCGCCATGCGGTAGTCGACGAGGACGACCGCGCACCCGGTGCGGTCGGCGAGCGTGCGGCCCAGCGTCTCGAACTCCGGCAGCGCGCCGATGACCCAGCCGCCGCCGTGGTAGTACACGATCACGCCGCGGGGCCGCTCGGTCGGTACGAGGACGTGCAGCGGGATCGCGTACCCGTCGGCCGCGGGCGCGCTGGTCATCTCGGCCCGGTGCATCTCGGGACCGGGGCCGTACATCTCGCCGAGCGCCGCGGTGAGCCCGCGCGCCTCCTCCGGGGTCATCTCGTGCAAGGGCTTGGTGCCGCTCTCGGCGAGCTGGGTGAGCAACGCCGTCGTCGCCTCGTCCAACGCCATGGGTCCGCCTTCCGCCGGGACGCCGAGCGGCTCCGCGGCCGCATCGGCTGTGATGTGGACCACAAACTAGGCGCACCATGCGCCTCTTACAAGGGGCCTCCGACACCGCTCCAGAGCGCGGGCGGGGTGGGGTGCCCCGCAGCCTGCACCCGCTCCGGCGCCCCGACAAGCCCCTCGGCCGGCGTCCGGGCACGTCGCAGAAACATGCGCAGGGACTCTGGATCCCTGCGCAGGATTGTGGCTAGGGTCACTCCTGTCCGGGCTCGCCGGCCGCCTCTCTCCTCCTCGCCGGCGCCCCGACCACGTCCCGGGCGCCTCGCCGCGCCCGTCCACCCGATACGAGGAGCCGCACGTGAAGACCGTGGGAGCACTGCTGTGGGAGCCGGGGACCAACTCCGGCTGGAGCGTCGAGGAGATCGAGCTGGACCCGCCGAAGCGGCGGGAGGTCATGGTCAAGCTGACCTCGTCGGGCATCTGTCACAGCGACGACCACCTGGACACCGGCGACATCCCGCTGCCCTGGGCCCCGATCCTCGGCGGCCACGAGGGCGCCGGGGTGGTCACCGAGGTCGGGCCCGAGGTGTCGGACCTGCAGGAGGGCGACCACGTCGTCCTGTCGTTCCTGCCCTCCTGCGGCAAGTGCCGCATGTGCGTCGCCGGCAAGGCCAACATGTGCGAGCTCGGCTCCGGGGTCCTGGCGGGCTTCGCCCCCGACGGCACGCACCGCATCCACGCCCGCGGCAAGGGCGTCGGCGCGATGAGCTACCTGGGCACCTTCGCCCCCTATGTCACCGTCCCCGTCGACGCGGTGGTCAAGATCGACCCCGAGATCCCGCTGATGCCGGCGTCCCTCATCGGCTGCGGCGTCCCGACCGGCTGGGGCTCGTCGGTCTACGCCGCCGACATGCAGCTGGGCGACACCGTCGTCGTCTTCGGCACCGGCGGCGTGGGCATGAACGCCGTCCAGGGGGCGGTCCACCGCGGGGCGAAGAACATCATCACCGTCGACCCCGTGCCCTTCAAGCGCGAGAAGGCCAAGGAGTTCGGCGCGACCCACCCCGTCGCGTCCTTCGAGGAGGCCGCGCAACTGGTCGAGCGCATGACCAACGGCCAGGGTGCCGACCGGGTGATCATCACCGTGGACGTCGCCCGCGGGGACATCGTCGAGCAGGCCAACCAGCTGACCCGCCGCGGCGGGGTCATCGTGCTGACGTCGGCGGCGCCGGTCATGCAGCGCGACATCCAGTTCGACCTGTTCAGCTTCGCGATGTCGGGCAAGCGGCTGCAGGGCTCGCTCTACGGCACGACCAACTCCCGGAACGACATCCCGCTCATCGCGGAGATGTACAAGAACGGGCAGTTCAAGCTCGACGAGCTGATCTCCAAGACCTACAAGCTCGAGGACATCAACGAGGCGTTCGCCGACCTCCGCGAGGGTCGCAACATCCGCGGCGTCATCGTCTACGACAACTGAGGACGGCGACCGTGACCCTGACCCACACCGACCGCACCGCCGACGTCCTCGAGATCCAGCGGGTGACCCACCTCTACGCCCGCGGGCTGGACCGCTTCGACCCGCAGGAGGCGTTGTCGGCCTTCACCGACGACGCCGTGTGGGACGCCAGCCCGGTGGGCCTCGAGCGGCTCGAGGGACGGGCGGCGATCCTCGGCTTCTTCGAGCGGGACGCCGCCGCGATCGCCGACCAGTTCCACATCATCACCAACCACGTCGTCGACCTCGACGCGGACGGGACGACGGCCCGCGGCACGAACTACGTGTTCTCCGAGGGCCACACCAAGTCCGGCGCCGCGTTCAAGGCGATCGCCCTGAACGAGGACGTCTACCGGCGCACCGCCGACGGCTGGCGGATCGCCGAGCGCCGGATCTCCGCACTCACCCCGCCCGAGCTGGAGGGCTTCGATGCCTGAGCCCACCACCCCGACCCCGAGGGCAGAAATGGCCATTTCTACCCGTCCGTCCCTGGGAGGACCGGCATGACCGCGGTACAGGAGCGCGCCGGCGTGCGCTCGTTCGACAAGCTGTTCATCGGCGGTCGCTGGGTGCCGCCGGCCACCGACGAGGTCATCGAGGTGGTCTCGCCGATCACCGAGGAGGTCGTGGCCACGGTGCCGGCGGCCGGGCCGGCCGACATGGACGCCGCCGTCGCGGCGGCCCGGAAGGCCTTCGACGAGGGGCCGTGGCCGCGGATGACGCCGGCCGAGCGGGCCGCGGCCCTCCGCCGGGTCGGCGAGGAGGTGGGCCGCCGCATCCCGGAGATGGAGGCGTCGTTCACCGCGGAGATCGGCGCCCCGGCGATGATCAGCACCGCGTTCCACGCCAACGCCTCGGCGATCTGGGACGACGCGGCCACCCTCGCCGGCACGATCACCCTGGAGGAGCGGCGGGACCTGCCCGGCGGCGGCACCGCCACGATCGTGCGCGAGCCGATCGGCGTGGCGGCGGTCATCATCCCGTGGAACGGCCCGGTCGCCACGGCGTCGCTGAAGATCGCACCGGCGCTCGCCGCGGGCTGCACGGTGGTGCTCAAGCCCGCACCCGAGGGCCCGGTCTCGGTGATGATCCTGGCCGAGGCGCTGGAGGCCGCGGGCCTGCCCGACGGCGTGGTCAGCGTGCTGCCCGGCGGCCGGGAGGTCGGCGAGTACCTCGTCAAGCACCCCGACGTCGACAAGGTGTCCTTCACCGGTTCGACGGCGGCCGGCCGGCGGGTCATGCAGCTGTGCGGCGAGCGGATCGCCCGGGTGACCCTGGAGCTCGGCGGCAAGTCGGCGGCCATCGTGCTGCCCGACGCCGACGTCGCCTCGGTGGTCCAGACGGTGACCTTCGCCGGCATCGGCAACTCCGGTCAGGTCTGCGCCGCGCTCACCCGGCTGGTCGTCCCGCGCGACCGGCAGGAGGAGGTCGTCGAGGGCGTCAAGGCGATCATGGAGTCGGTCAAGGTCGGGGACCCCCGCGAGGAGGGCACCGTGCTCGGCCCGCTGGCCGCCGAACGCCAGCGGGACCGGGTCGAGGGCTACATCCGGACCGGGCTCGAGGAGGGCGCGCGCCTGGTCACCGGCGGCGGCCGGCCCGAGGGCCTGGACACCGGCTGGTACGTGCAGCCCACGCTGTTCGCCGACGTCGACAACTCCATGCGGATCGCGCAGGAGGAGATCTTCGGCCCGGTCATCGTGGTGATCCCGTACGACACCGTCGACGACGCCGTCCGCATCGCCAACGACTCGCAGTACGGGCTGTCCGGAGCGGTGTTCAGCGCCGACCGGGAGCTCGGTGAGTCCGTCGCCCGGCGGGTCCGCACCGGCCAGATCTACGTCAACGACTGGGGCATGTGCGTCACCCAGCCCTTCGGCGGCTTCAAGCAGTCGGGCCTGGGCCGGGAGGGCGGTCCCGAGGGGATCAGCGCCTTCCTCGAGACGAAGATGATCCAGGGCATCTGAAGAAGGACCCCGTCCTCCCCGCCCTTCGCACGCTCAGGGCGGGACCCGGGACGGGGCCACGGTGAGCCTCTGGACGGGGCCGCCCCCTGATGAGTAGCGCGGCTCCGGCCCCCGCCAGGGGACCGGAGCCGCGGTGCGTCCGGGGCCGACTCCACCGCCGGGACGCCCGCGGGACGGGTCTGGACAGCTTTTGTGAGCGCCGTTACAGTCCGCCCAACCCTTCGCATCATTACAAGCCTTCGGGAGCTCATCCATGGACAGAGCCGTTCGGACCGGTCGGCGCCCGGTCCTGCGCGGGGCCGGAGCCCTGCTGCTGGCCGTCGGACTCGCCGCCTGCAGCTCGCCCGCCGACACCGCTCCCAGTGGCGGCGGCGGGGGCGAGGGGAGCGGCGGCGAGGGCCTGCCCGACACCGTGCGGATCATGTCGATCCGCGCGCTGACCGGCCCCGTCTCCTTCGCCGGACTCAACGCCCAGAAGGGCATCGACCTCGCGCTGGAGATGATCGAGGAGGACGGCCTGCTCGGGGAGACGACCATCGAGGTCGAGAGCCGCGACAGCGCCACCAGCCCGCAGGAGGCGGCCAGCTTCGCCAGCCAGGCGATCGCCGACCCCTCGTTCGTCGCGATCATCGGCCCCGAGGCCAGCGCCCAGGCGACGGCCGTCTCGCCGATCGTCGACCAGCAGGGCATGCCCACGGTCTACGTGCAGGCCGGCAGCGACGGCGTGGTCATCGGTGACTACACCTTCCGGATGACCCCGCCCGCCGCGTCCTACTTCGACCTGGCCGGGGAGTACGCCGAGCAGCAGGGCGTCGCGACCGCCTCGGTGCTGTTCAACAGCGGCAACCCGACGCTGGTGCAGCTCGGTGAGCAGACCATCCCGGAGCTGGCCGGCGAGCACGGCTTCGAGGTGGTGAGCACCGGCGGGGTGGAGGCCACGCAGCAGGACTTCACCACCCCGGCGTCGCAGATCGCGGGCGACGCCCCGGATGCGGCGTTCCTCATGGTCCAGGGCCCGCAGTACCCGGTGGCCATCACCCAGCTGCGGCAGGCCGGCTACGAGGGCGAGCTCATCGGGATGAGCGCCGCCGGCGCGGGCAACCTGGCCTCGGCCGGGCAGGAGGCCGCCGGCTTCGTCTGGCCGACGAACTTCACCGCCGACCAGGACGTCGAGAGCACCCAGGCCTTCGTCGAGGCCTACCAGGCGAAGTACGACGGCGAGGTGCCGAACAACTACGCCGCCGAGGCCTACGACGCGACGTGGTTCCTCGCCCGCGGCCTGGCCGAGGCCGACAGCGCCGACCGCACCGCGCTCCAGGAGGGGCTGGCGGCGGTGGCCCAGGAGGGCTTCGCCGGCGCCCAGGGCGAGATCACCTTCGAGGGCAACGACGCCCGCGTCCCCGGTGTCCTGGTCCGCTGGGACGGCTCGGCGGAGGTCCCGGTGGACAGCGCCGACTCCTGACCTGGCCGCCGGCCGGTGCCGGCGGGGGCGACCCGCCGGCACCGGCCTCCCGGAAGGACCTGACATGGCACAGGACGTGCTCAACGCGCTGACCCTCGGGTCGCTGTACCTGCTCTTCGCGCTCGGGATGAGCCTGGCGTGGGGGACCATCGGGATCCTCAACTTCGCCCACGGCTCGATCTT
Source organism: Geodermatophilus sp. CPCC 205506 (assembly GCF_051383635.1). Classification (NCBI taxonomy): domain Bacteria; kingdom Bacillati; phylum Actinomycetota; class Actinomycetes; order Geodermatophilales; family Geodermatophilaceae; genus Geodermatophilus; species Geodermatophilus sp. CPCC 205506. The sequence continues at coordinate 131,868 of NZ_JALPKP010000006.1, forward strand.
CATGTTCGCCGCCTTCACCGCCCACCTGGTGGTGCGCGAGGTTGCCCTGCCGATGCCGGTGATGCTCGCCGTCGGCGTCGTCGTGGGGGCCGTGCTCTCGCTGCTGGTGCAGGTGCTTGCCTTCGAGCCGATCCAGCGGCGCGCGACCGACCACCGCAAGGCCGAGATGCAGATCCTCGTCGGCGGCATCGGCATCGCGATCATCCCGCTGGCGGTCGCCCAGTACCTCACCCGCAGCGTTCCGTTCGGGTACCAGGCGGGCACGTTCCGGGTGACCACCTACGACCTGGGCTTCGTCCGGGTCAGCAACGTCCAGCTGGTCACCCTGGTCGCCGCGCTGGGACTGGCCGCGGTCATCGGCTGGTGGCTGCGGGCGGCCCGCCCCGGCCTGGCGCTGCGTGCCATCGGGGTCGACGCCGAGGTCGCGTCGATGATGGGCGTCGACCGGCGGCGGCTGGCCCTGCTCACCATGGCCGTCGCCGGCGGCCTGGCCGGGCTGGCCGGCGTGCTGCTCACCTACTACCTGGGCTCGATCGCGCCCGAGACCGGCGACGCGTTCCTGCTCAAGGCGTTCGCCGCGATCATCCTCGGCGGGGTCGGCAGCATCGCCGGCGTCGTCCTCGGGGCGATGGTCCTGGCCGGGATCGAGACGCTGGTCCTGGTGACGACGTCGGGCACCTGGGCGCCGGCCATCGCCTTCGGCGTCCTCTTCCTGATGCTGCTCGTCCGTCCCAACGGCCTGCTCGGCCGGCAGGAGGTCCGGCGCACATGAGTGCGTGGTACTTCTCCCACCTGGTCCTCATCCAGTCGACCTTCATCAGCCTGCTGCTGGCGCTGTCGATCCAGGTGCCGCTGCGGGCCGGGGTCTTCTCCTTCGCCGGCATCGGCAGCTACGCGATCGGCGCCTACGCCGCGGCGATCCTCACCATCCGGCTGCAGGTGGCCCCGATCCTCGCGATCGGCGCCGGCATGCTCATCGCCGCGGTCACCGGGTACCTGCTGGCGCTGCTCGTGGCCCGGCTGGCCGGCCTCTACCTCGGCATGGCCACCATCGCCTTCGCGCTGTTCCTCGCGGTGGTCGCGACCAACGGCGGCGAGCTCACCGGCGGCGCGACCGGCCTGTTCGGCGCGATCAGCACGCTGACCACCACCCACGTCGTCCTGGTCACCGTGGTGGTCATCCTGCTGCTGGCGGCCAGCGAGCGCGGGGCCATGGGCCGGCGGATCGACGCCGTCCGCGAGGACCCGCAGCTGGCGGTGTCCCTCGGCATCGACGTCAACCGCGTGCGCCGGCGGGTGTTCGTCGTCAGCGGCGCGCTCGGCGCCTGCGCGGGCGGCATGAACAGCCTGCTGCGGACCACCGTCTCGCCGGAGACCATCGGCTTCCACCTCGTGGTCACCGCCCTGACGATGATCATCGTCGGCGGGACGCTGTCCTGGGCGGGCGCGGCGATCGGCGCGGTGATCTTCACCTGGCTGCCCAGCGTCCTGCAGTTCGTCGGCGAGTGGCAGCTGGTCGTCTACGGCGTCCTCGTCGCCGCCGCCGCGGTCTACGTGCCCAACGGCCTGCTCGGGCTGCTGCAGAGCGGGTGGCGCCGGATGCGCACGCGGCACCGGCGGATACCGGCCGAGGGCGCGACGGCGCCGACGGAGCCGGCCACTGCGGACCCGGCCCAGCAGCTCGCCGCCCTCGGCGGCCCGGCGGCGGAGGTGCGGCCGTGACGGCGCTCGACGCACGGCCCGAGGGCCCGCGGCCCGGTGTGCCGGAGGCGGTGCTGCAGACCGAGGACGTCGCGGTGCACTACGGCGGCATCAAGGCCGTCGACGGCATCGACCTCACCCTCGAGACCGGCCGGATCCTCGGCATCCTCGGCCCCAACGGCTCGGGGAAGAGCACCCTGCTGGCGGCGATCACCCGGCTCGTCCCGCTCACCCGGGGACGGGTGCTCCTGGACGGCGAGGACTACAGCCGCACCCCCCCGGCCCGGCTGGCCCACCGCGGCATCGCCCGGACCTTCCAGACCGTCCGGCTGCTGCCCGACCTCACCGTGCTCGGCAACATCCAGCTCGGCGCGGACATCCGCCGGAGCCAGGGGGAGCGGGTACGCGAGGTGTTCCGGCGCAGCGTCCCGCCCGCGGTGCAGGAGGCGATCGAGCGGACCGGGCTCGGCGACCTGCTGGACCTGCGGCCCGGCGAGCTGTCCTACGGCACCGCCCGCCGGGTGGAGATCGCCCGGGCGCTGGCCTCCCAGCCGCGGGTGCTCATGCTCGACGAGCCCACGGCCGGCATGAACCAGCCCGAGCGGCTGGAGGTGGCCGGCCTGCTGCGCCGGCTGCGCGACGAGGGGCTGACCCAGCTGCTCGTCGAGCACGACGTGCAGATGATGGTCGACACCTGCGACCGGCTGCTGGCGATGAACCAGGGACTGCCGATCGCCGAGGGCAGCCCGCGCGACGTCGTCCGGGAGCCGGCCGTGCAGGAGGCCTACCTGGGGAAGAGGTGGCACCGTGCTGCAGATCAGTGACCTGCACGTCCGCTACGCGACGGCGGAGGCGGTCCGCGGCGTGGACCTCTCCGCGACGCCGGGGCGGGTGACCCTGGTCCTCGGGGCCAACGGCGCGGGGAAGACCAGCACGCTGCGGGCGGCAGCCGGCCTGGTGCGGGTGCACGCCGGCCGGGTGGAGCTCGACGGGCAGGACATCACCGGCCGGGCGCCGCACAAGGTGGTCCGGGCCGGCATGGTGCTCGTGCCGGAGGGGCGCCGGGTCTTCGCGCCGCTGACCGTGGAGGAGAATCTCGTGCTGGGCGGGTACACCGCCTCCCGCGAGCGCTCCCGCGAGGTGCTCGAGCAGGTGTACGGGATGTTCCCGATCCTGCGCGAGCGGCGCGGCGGCCCGGCCGGGCTGCTGTCGGGCGGCGAGCAGCAGATGCTGGCCTTCGGCCGGGCGCTGATGTCCTCGCCGCGGGTGATCATGCTCGACGAGCCCTCGATGGGGCTGGCGCCGACGATGGTCGAGTCGGTGCTCGGCGCGGTGCGCACCATGGCCGACACCGGCATCGCGGTGCTGCTCGTGGAGCAGAACGCCGACATGGGCCTGGAGATCGCCGACGACGTGGTCGCCATGGCCCGGGGCGAGGTCGTCTTCTCCGGGCCGGCGCAGCAGGCCCGGTCCAACAGCTCGGTGCTCCGGGCCTTCCTCGGCGAGGCCGCGCTCGTCGACTGAACGAGTCGCCCCTGGCGGCAAGAACCCTGATCATGATTAGCTATCCGGACCTCCAGCACGACGCGATCGGCAGGGGAGAGATGCGGACCTACACGGACCTCGTCCCGGTGTTCCCGGACCAGGACGACTGGACCCTCACGACGGTGTTGCGGCACCACGCCGCCCGCCGTCCCGACGCGGTCTTCCTGGACCTGCCCGAGGAGGAGCTGACCCTCACCTACGCCGAGTCTCTGGTCCAGGCCGAGTCGGTCGCCGACCGGCTGGCCGAGGCCGGCGCGGCGCCTGGCGACCGGGTGCTGGTGATGGCCGCCAACTCCTCGCAGTTCCTGCGGACCTGGCTCGGCACCGGCGTCGGCGGCACCGTCGAGGTGCCGATCAACACCGCCTACGAGGGCCTCTTCCTCGAGCACCAGATGGTCACCGCCGCCCCCCGCTGGGCGGTCGTCGACGACGTGCACGCCGCCAAGTTCGTCGCTGTCGCCGAGTCCGCGCGGGTCATCGAGAAGTTCTGGGTGATCGACTCGGGCAGCCGCGAGGAGGCGCTCCGGCTGCTGCGGGACGCCGGCTGGGCGGCCGAGCCGTGGGAGGAGCTCGCGCAGGGCGCCCGCGCCGGCGCGCAGTTCGGCACCCCGGCGCCGTCGGAGCTGGCGTCGATCTTCTTCACGTCGGGCACCACCGGCCCGTCCAAGGGCGTGGCGATGCCGCACGCGCAGATGTACTTCTTCGGTCAGGAGGTCGTCAGCCTGCAGCGGCTGACCCCCGACGACGTCTACTTCACCTGCACGCCGCTGTTCCACGGCAACGCCCAGTTCATGGCGGCCTACCCGGCGCTGATCGCCGGCGCCCGGCTGGTCTGCCGCCCGCGGTTCAGCGCCAGCCGGTGGGTCGAGCACCTGCGGGCCTCCGGCGTCACGGCCACCAACCTCATCGGCGTGATGATGGACTTCATCTGGAAGGCCCCGGCCCGCCCGGACGACACCGACAACGTGCTGCGCACCGTGTTCGCCGCACCCACCGCCACGTCGATCCTCGCGGAGTTCAAGGAGCGCTTCGCGATCGAGGCCTTCACCGAGGTCTTCGGGCTGACCGAGACCAGCGCGCCGATCCTGTCCCCGTACGGGGAGGACCGCCCCGCCGGGGCCGCCGGCCTGCAGGCGGCCGACTGGTTCGACGTGCGGCTGGTGGACCCGGAGACCGACCGGGAGGTGCCGGTCGGCGAGATCGGCGAGCTGGTGGTGCGGCCCCGGCACCCGTGGACCTGCTCGCTGGGCTACTACGGGATGCCGGAGAAGACCGTCGAGGCGTGGCGGAACCTGTGGTTCCACACCGGCGACGCGCTGCGCCGGGACGCCGACGGCTGGTTCTACTTCGTCGACCGCTACAAGGACGCGCTGCGCCGGCGCGGGGAGAACATCAGCTCCTACGAGGTCGAGCAGGGGCTGCTGTCGCACCCCCGCGTCCTCGAGGTCGCGGTCGTCGCGGTCGCCGCCGAGTCCGAGGCCGGCGAGGACGAGGTCATGGCCTGCGTCGTCCGCGACCCCGCGGCCGACCCGGTGGACGCCGCCGAGCTGTGGTCCTGGTGCGAGGGCCGCATCCCCGGCTTCGCCACCCCGCGCTTCATCCGCTTCGTCGACACCCTGCCCAAGACCCCGTCGGAGAAGGTGCAGAAGGCCCAGCTGCGGGCCGCCGGCATCACCCCCGACACCGCCGACCGGCTCGCCGCCGCCCCGGCCGGCGCCGGCGCCCGCTGAGGAGACCCCCCATGGACTACACCGAGGACCCGGTCCACCGGGACATCCGCGAGGCCGTCCGGGCGATGTGCAAGGAGTTCCCGGACGAGTACTGGATGGAGCACGACACCTCGCACGAGTTCCCCTGGGAGTTCTACGAGGCGGTCCGGAAGGCCGGCTGGCTCGGGCTGACCATCCCCGAGGAGTACGGCGGCGGGGGCCTCGGCGTGACCGAGGCGGCCATCGTGGAGCAGGAGATCTCCGCCTCCGGCGCGGGCATGGGCGGCTGCAGCGCCGTCCACATCGGGATCTTCGGGTTCCACCCGGTCATCGAGCACGGCTCGGAGTCGCTCAAGCGCCGCTTCCTGCCGCAGGCGGCCAGCGGCGACCTGCACGTCTCCTTCGCCGTCACCGAGCCCGACGCCGGCACCGACACGACGAACCTCTCGACGTTCGCGCGAAAGGTCGACGGCGGCTTCCTCGTCTCCGGCCAGAAGGTGTGGATCACCAAGGCGCAGGAGGCGCAGCGGATGCTGCTGCTCGCCCGCACCAGCCCCCGCGACCCGAACGGGAAGAAGACGGCGGGCCTGACCCTCTTCTTCGCCCCGATGGACCGCGAGCGGGTGCAGATCCGGCCGATCCCCAAGATGGGCCGCAACGCCGTCGACACCAACGAGCTGTTCATCGACGACCTCTTCGTCGCCGACGAGGACGTCGTCGGCGAGGTCGGCTCCGGCTTCCGGACCATCCTCGGCGGGCTCAACGCCGAGCGGGTGATCAGCGCCAACGCCGCGCTGGGCATCGGCAAGGCCGCGCTGCGCCGCGGCACCGAGTACGCCAAGCAGCGGGTCGTCTTCGGCCGGCCGATCGGGCAGAACCAGGGCATCGCGTTCCAGCTCGCCGACGCCGCCATCCGGCTCGACGCCGCCGAGATGGTGGTGCAGAAGGCCGCGTGGATGGTCGACCGCGGGCTGCCCTGCGGGCGGGAGGCCAACGCCGCGAAGTTCCTCTGCGCCGAGGCCGGCTTCCACGCCGCCGACGTCGCCCTCCAGGTGCACGGCGGCTTCGGCTACGGCAAGGAGTTCCACGTCGAGCGCTACTTCCGCGAGGCGCGGCTCATGCGGATCGCGCCGATCAGCCAGGAGATGGTGCTCAACTACACCGCCGAGCACGTGCTCGGCCTGCCGCGGAGCTACTGAGCATGGTCCCGTACCGCTCGATCCTCTTCGTCCCCGGCCACAAGCCGGCCTGGATCGACAAGGCCCTGGCCGCCGGCGCCGACTGCATCGTGCTGGACCTGGAGGACTCGGTCCCGGCGGACCTGAAGGCCGGCGCCCGGCAGACCGTCGCGGAGTCGATCCGGACGGTGCGGTCCCGCGACACCCGGGTCGGGCTGTTCGTCCGGGTCAACCCGCTGGACACGCGGCTGACCGGCGGCGACCTCGAGGCGGTCGTCGTCCAGGGGCTCACCGGGGTGTTCGCGCCGAAGATCAGCACGGCCACCGACGTGCTGCGCTACGACGCGCTGCTCGACCACTTCGAGGAGCGCAACGGGGTGCGCGGGCTGGAGTACATCGTGCCGGTCGAGATGATCGGCGCGATCCAGGCGGCCCGGGAGATCGCGCTGGCCTCGCCGCGGGTCGGCGCGATGATCGGTCCGACCGCCGAGCACGCCGACATCGCCCGCGCCGTCGGGTACCGGTGGACGCCGGAGGGCGAGGAGACCCTCTACCTGCGCAGCCGGATCCTGCTGGCCTGCCGGGAGGCGGGCATCCACCCGCTCACCGGCCTGTGGGAGCGGCTCGACGACCTCGCCGGGCTCAAGGCCTTCGCGGAGAAGGGCCGGCAGCTCGGCTTCCGCGGCATGATCGCGATCCACCCCTCGCACGTCGCCGTCGTCAACGAGGCGTTCTCCCCGACGGCCGAGGAGATCGAGTTCCACGAGGGCCTGGTCGGCGCCTACGAGCAGGCCGCGGCCGCCGGCTCCGGCGCCGTCCGCTACCGCGGCGTGCACATCGACAAGGCGCACGCCGACACCGCCCGGGAGTGGCTGGCGCACGCCCGCGCCACTCCCGGCGCGCGCCCCGCCCCGGGCGACGCCCTGGGCATCGACGCCCCGGAAGGAGGGCACTGACCGTGCGAGGTCTGTACTTCGAGGAGTTCGAGGTCGGCCGGGTCTACCGGCACCCGTTCACCCGGACGGTCACCGAGTCCGACAACGTGCTGTTCACGTCGCTGACGATGAACACCCAGCCGCTGCACCTGGACCACGAGTTCGCCAAGAAGACCATCCACGGGCGGCCGCTGTTCAACAGCCTCTTCACCCTGGCGCTGGTCGGCGGCTTCCACGTGCTGGAGCTGACGTTCGGCACGACCCTGGGCAACCTGGGCTACGACTCGGTCAAGTTCCCCCACCCGGTCTTCCACGGCGACACCCTCCGCGGCGAGACCACGATCCTCGACAAGCGGGAGAGCAAGAGCCGCACCGACAGCGGGATCGTGTGGTTCGAGCACCGCGGCTACAACCAGCACGACGAGCTGATCATGGTCTGCACCCGGGTCGGCCTCATGGCCAAGAGCCCCGAGCACGGGGGCTCCAACCCGGCGGTCACCGGCGAACGCCCGGACTCCGCCACCCCCACCCCCGGCGAGGAGCAGCGAGCATGACCAGCACCCAGACCGACCTGCGCACCTGGGTCCCGGCGACCCGGGAACTGCTCATCGACGGCCGGCTCGTGCCCGGTGCGGGGCCGACCATCGAGGCGGTCAACCCGGCCACCGAGCAGGTCACCGCGACCGTGCCGACGGCGACGCTCGAGCAGGTCGACCAGGCCGTCGCCGCGGCCCGGCGGGCCTTCCCGGCATGGGCGGCGACCAGCCCGCGTGAGCGCAGCGCCGCCATCCACCGGCTCGCCGACGTCTTCGAGAAGCACAGCGAGCGGCTCACCGCCTCGATCGTCAACGAGGTGGGCACGCCTGCGGCCTTCGCCGAGGTCATGCAGGTGAAGCTGGGCGTCACCCACCTGCGCTGGCAGGCCGAGGCGGCCCTGGTCGACCGCACCGTGCAGCTGGGGGAGTGGCACGACCCGGTGCTGACCCACTCCGAGGTGGCCTACCGGCCCGTCGGCGTCGTGGCCTGCATCACCGGCTACAACTACCCGATCAACCTGGCCGTCTTCAAGTTCGGGGCGGCGCTGGCCGCCGGCTGCACCGCCGTGCTGCTGCCCTCGCCGCGCACGCCGCTGACCACGCTGTGGATGGGCGAGCTGTTCGAGGAGGCCGGCATCCCCGCCGGCGTCCTCAACGTCGTCATCGGCGACGGCCCGTCGGTCGGCCAGCGCCTGACCACCCACCCGTGGGTCGACCGGGTCTCCTTCACCGGGTCCGACGCCGTCGGCGCCCGGATCATGGAGCAGGCCGCCCGCGACCTGAAGGGCGTCACCCTGGAGCTGGGTGGCAAGTCGCCGACCATCCTGCTGCCCGGCGTCGACGCCGCCGCCCTGGCCCGGGACGTCCACCTGCGGTGGGCCCGCAACGGCGGTCAGGGCTGCGCCGCACTGGCCCGGATGCTGGTGCACGAGAGCCTGGTCGACGAGTTCCTCGCCGCCTCCGGAGAGGCGTTCGGTGCGCTCCGGGTCGGCGACCCCTGGGACCGCGAGGTCAACATCGGCCCGATGATCCGCGAGGACCACCGCGCCCGCGTGCAGGGCTTCATCGACGGCGCGCTGGCCGACGGCGGCGAGATCGTCCTCTCGCTGGACACCCCGCTGCCGGAGAAGGGGTACTTCGTCAACCCCGTCGTCTTCGCCGGCCTGCCGCACGACAACCGGCTGGTGCAGCAGGAGGTGTTCGGCCCGGTCGGGGTGCTCGTGCCCTTCGCCACCGAGGACGAGGCGATCCGGCTGGCCAACGAGAGCGACTACGGCCTCGCGGCCAACATCTTCACCCCCGACGTGGAGCACGGCCGCCGGCTGGCCGCCCGGCTGCAGTCGGGGACGGTGTGGATCAACGGCGGCGGCAACATGCGGCCGGACGCGCCCTTCGGCGGCTTCAAGAAGTCCGGGGTCGGCCGGGAGATCGGCGAGTGGGGCATCCGGGAGTACCTCGAGGCGCAGCACGTGCAGTGGCGGCCGTGAACGGGCAGGGGGAGACCATGACGGGCACGACAGGAGGCACCCCGCCGCTGGCCGGGGTCACGGTGCTGGAGCTGGGCACCATGTACGCCGCGCCGACCGCGGGGCGCATGCTGCGCGACTTCGGCGCCCGGGTGGTCAAGGTCGAGGACCCGCGCACCGGCGACTTCGCGCGCCAGTGGACGCCGCAGCACGAGGGCATGTCCATCGGCTTCGCCCGGCTGAACTCCGGCAAGGAGTCCATCGGCATCGACCTGCGCCGGGACGAGGGACGGGACCTGGTCCGCCGGCTGGCCGCCCGCGTGGACGTCGTCATCGAGTCCTTCCGGCCGGGCCGCTTGGAGGAGTGGGGCCTGGGCTACGACGTGCTCTCGGCCGAGAACCCCGGCCTGGTGCTCACCCGGGTCTCCGGCTTCGGCCAGACCGGGCCCTACCGCGAGCGTCCCGGGTTCGGCACCGTGGCCGAGACGGCCAGCGGCTACGCGTTCGTCAACGGCTGGCCCGAGACGCCGCCGACGTCGCCGCCGTTCGGCTTCGCCGACTCGATCGCCGGGCTGTCCGCGGCCTTCGGGACGACGACCGCGCTGTTCAACCGGACCCGCACCGGCCGGGGGGACGTCGTGGACGTCGCCCTCTACGAGCCGCTCATGTTCATCCTGGGCGACCTGATCCTCAACTACACCGCCACCGGCTTCATCCAGGAGCGGGTGGGCAACGGCTCCGGGTCGGCGTCCCCCCGGGGCATCTACCAGGCCGGCGACGGGCAGTGGCTGTCGATCGCGGCGTCGAACCAGACGATCGCGATGCGGCTGTTCCAGGCGATGGGCCGGGAGGACTTCCGCGACGACCCGAAGTTCGCCACCAACGTCGCGCGGATGGCCAACAACGACGAGCTGCAGGAGCACGTCAAGGCGTGGGTGGCCGCGCGGCCGCGGGCCGAGGTGCTCGCCGACCTCGACGCGCACGAGGTCGTGGCCGCGGCGGTCAACGACGCGCGGGACATCGTCGAGGACCCGCACTTCCGGGAGCGGACCCTCGTCGAGCTCGCCGGCACCGCGCTGGGCACGGTGCTCGTCCCGGGTCCGGTGCTGCACATGGACAGCTACGCGGGGCCGACCTACGACGGGGTGCCGGGCATCGGTGAGCACACCCTGACCGGGCTGACCGGCCTGCTCGGGCTCTCCGCCGCCGAGATCGACGAACTGGGCCGCGCCGACGTCGTCGGGCCGACGCCGGTGCGCGCGGCGTGACCGAGGGCGGGCCGGCCGGCCGGCCCGGGCCGGCCGTCGACCTCACCGGGAAGACCGCCCTGGTCACGGGCGGGAGCCGCGGGCTGGGCCGGGAGATGGTGCTCGGCCTGGCCGCGGCCGGCGCCGACGTGGTCATCGCCAGCCGGGACCTCGACAGCTGCGAGAAGGCCGCGGCCGAGGTGCGCGAGCTGACCGGGCGCCGGGCGCTCCCGGTCGCGGCGCACGTCGGCCGGTGGGACGCCCTCGACGAGCTCGTCGAGACCGCCTACGGGGAGTTCGGCGCGGTCGACGTCCTGGTGAACAACGCCGGGATGTCGCCGCGCTACGACACCGTGGCCGATGTCAGCGAGCTGCTGTTCGACAAGGTGCTCGGGGTCAACCTCAAGGGGCCGTTCCGCCTCGCCGCGCTCGTCGGCACCCGGATGGCCGCCGGGAACGGCGGGTCGATCATCAACGTGTCCAGCACCGGCGCGGTGCGACCGCGGGCCGACATCGTGCCCTACGCCGCAGCCAAGGCCGGGCTCAACGCGGTCACCGTCGGGCTGGCGCACGCGTTCGGGCCGACGGTGCGGGTCAACGCGATCATGTGCGGCACCTTCCTCACCGACGTGAGCGCGGCCTGGGACATGGACGCCTTCGCCCGGCGCGCGGCGACGTTCGCGCTGGGCCGCGGCGGCCGGCCGGACGAGATCGTCGGGACGGCGCTGTACCTGGCCAGCGACTGGTCCTCGTTCACCACCGGTTCGGTTCTCACCGTCGACGGAGGTCAGCCGTGATCATCGACGTCCACTGCCACGCCTGGCCCGACGCCATCGCGGAGAAGGCGCTCGGGCCCCGGGTGCCGCAGCTGCCGCGGGTCGGCGACGGGAAGATCTCGACCCTGCCGGGGGTGCTCGAGTCCTCCGGCGTCGACCGCGGCGTCCTGCTCGGCATCGCCGACACCGCCAAGTACGTCGACGGGGTCAACCGCTTCGTGGCCCGCTCCCGCGGCGGTCGGCTGCTGGGGTTCGGCACCGTGCACCCCGACCTGCCGGTCGAGGAGAACCTGGCGTCGCTGCGCCGCAACGGCATCCCCGGGGTGAAGCTGCACTCGCTCTTCCAGGGCTTCGCCTACGACGACCGGCGGGTGTGGGACCTGCTCGAGGCGTTCGGCTCGGAGATCGCCGTCATCGCCCACGTCGGCGCCGGGGGCGACCAGGCGAGCAACGACCGGGCCACCCCCGGGATGGTCCGCGACATCGTCCGGCAGTTCCCCGACCTGCGGATGGTGGCCTGCCACTTCGGCGGCTACCACCGGCTGGAGGAGGCCGAGGCCGAGCTGCTCGGGGAGGACGTGTACCTGGAGACGTCCTGGCCCCCCACGATGGCCGAGCTGGCCCCGGAACGGGTGCGGGCGATCGTCGACCGGCACGGCGCGGACCGGATCGTCTTCGGCTCGGACTGGCCGATGGCCGACCCGGCGCGGGAGATCGCCGCGATCCGGGCGCTCGGGTACGGCGACGACACCACCGCGGGCATCCTCGGCGGCAACTTCGCCCGGCTCATGGGCATCGCCGAGGGCGAGCCGGCGCCGGGGCCGCTGGTCGCGGAGGAGACCCCGCGTGGCTGACCCCGGGGCCGGCGACAGCGTCCTGGTCGAGCAGCGCGGCGACGCCACCTGGATCACGCTCAACCGGCCGGACCGGCGCAACGCCTACGACCCGGACATGGCCGAGGCGGTGGTGGCGGCGCTCGACGCCAGCACCCGCAGCCGGGCGGTGGTCATCACCGGCGTGCCCGGCAGCTTCTGCGCCGGCGGCGCACTGGGCAACCTCTCGGAGCCCGACGTCACGACGATGCGCGGCCTCTACCGGGCCTCGCTGCGGCTGTTCGACGCGATCCGCACCCACCCCCGGCCGGTGATCGCCGCGGTCAACGGCCCGGCGGCCGGCGGGGGCAACGAGCTGGTCGTCGCCTGCGACCTGGCGATCGCGGGGGAGTCGGCGACCTTCGGCCAGACCGGCCCCCGGGTCGGCAGCGCCCCGGTCACCGGCGCCACCAACGTGCTCGGCGTGCAGATCGGGGAGAAGCGGGCCAAGGAGATGGCCTTCCTGTGCCGGCGCTACACCGCGGCCCAGGCGCTGGAGTTGGGGCTGGTCAACTCCGTCGTCCCCGACGACGAGCTCGTCGGCGCCGTCGACGCGCTGGTCGGGGAGCTGGCCGTGCTGTCCCCGCGCTACCTCGAGATCGCCAAGGTGAGCTCCAACATCTGGTGGAACGCCGCCCGCGACTCGTTCACCACCGGGCTGGGCATGCTGGTCCAGGCCATCGGGAGCCCGGACATGGCCGAGGGCGCGCAGGCCTTCCTGGAGAAGCGCCGTCCCCTCTTCCCCCCGCCGGACGCCTGACCGCGAGGGGCAGAAATGGCCATTTCTGCCCTAGGAGCGGGGGCCGCCGCGGCCGTCACCGGCGATCTTCCGGCTGTCGTGGCTGACCTGCCGCCCGGTCGGCGTCACCTCGAGCACGGCCCGCCGCGGGCTGTCCAGCAGCCGGACGAACGCGGCCGGGTCGTCGGCGGCCATCCGCTCCGCGAACGCCGGGTAGAACCAGTCCTTGGTCGCGCGGTCCTCGTGGACGACGACGGTGCCCTGGACGGCGACCATCCGGCGGCCGGGCAACCCCGTGCCGCGGTTGTCGACGACGATCGTCAGCCGCGGGTCTCCGCGCAGGGACTCCAGGTGGTCGCGACCGCCGACCGCGGTGAGCCAGAACCGGCCGTCCCGGCGCAGGAAGCTCATGACGACCGCGGCCGGCCACCCCTCCCGGGACAGGTAGGCCACGGTGCACTCGGTCTGTGCGGTGAACAGCTCGTCCCGGTCGTCGGCGGCGAGGTGCGTGCCGCGCAGGTCCTCGATGTCCCGGACACCCACCCGTGGGCGGTCGGGCTCGGATCCGATCACGGCGGCCTCCCGCAAACTCTTGTCATCCTGCGCATGTTCTGACTGGATGGTGGCACAGGTCACGTCCGCCGTCACCGGGTGCTGGGGAGGTTCGCATGTCGGGGACCCCGTCGATCGGCACGTGGCTGGCCGAGGCCGCCGGCCGCGCCGGCCCGGACGCGGGCGCGGTCGTGGCCGGGGAGCCGGTGACCTGGCGTGAGCTCGACGCCCGCGCCGACCGGGCGGCCGCCGGCTTCCGCGCCCTGGGGCTGCGGGCCGGCGACCCGGTCTGCGTGCTCATGCGCAGCAGCGTCGCCACCCTCGCGGTCTGGTTCGGCCTGGCCCGGGCCGGACTGGTCGAGGTGCCGCTCAACCCGGCGAGCGGCAGCACCCTGCTCCGCTATCTGCTCGAGCACTCGGGCGCCGCGGTGGTCGTCTGCGACGCCGAGTCCGAGGGCGCGGTGCGCGCCTGCGCGCCGGAGGGGGTGCGCCGCGTCGTGGTCCACGGCAGCGGGCAGGCCGCCGGGCCGGACCGCACCGACCTCGCCGACGTGCTCGCCGCGACGCCCGAGCCGATGCCGGAGGTCGACCCGACCGCGCCGGCCGTCGTCCTCTACACGTCGGGCACCACCGGGCCGCCGAAGGGCGCCGTCCTCTCCCACCGCGCCAACGTCAACCTCGCCCGGCACACGGTCGGGCTCATGGGCTACACGGCGGCCGACCGGCTCTACAGCGTCTTCCCGTTGTTCCACTCCAACGCCCGCTACTGCAGCGTGATGACCGCCGCCGAGGCCGGGGCGGGGCTCGTGCTCGACCGCACCTTCTCGGCCAGCCGGTTCTGGGACACCTGCCGGGCACACGGCATCACCGCGTTCAACTACCAGGGCGCGATGATGAGCATCCTGCACAAGCAGCCCCCGCGGCCGGACGACGCCGACAACCCGGTGCGGGTGGCCTTCGGCGCCCCCTGCCCGCCGGAGGTGTTCGAGTCCTTCGAGGCGCGCTTCGGCGTCCGGCTCACCGAGATCTACGGCAGCACCGAGGTCTCGATCGTCACCGACATGCCGCCGAGCGCCCGCCGCGTCGGCACCGCGGGGCGCGAGTCGGTCAACTACACGGTCGCGGTCGTCGACGAGCGGGACGACCCGGTGCCGCCCGGCACGCCCGGAGAGATCGTCGTCCGGCCGAAGAAGGCCGGCTGGATGTTCGACGGGTACGCCGGCAACGCCGAGGCGACCTCGGCCAGCTGGCGCAACCTGTGGTTCCACACCGGCGACCGCGGCGTCCTCGACGCCGACGGCTTCCTCACCTTCCTGGACCGGGTGAAGGACACCATCCGGCGCCGCGGGGAGAACGTCTCCTCCTGGGAGGTCGAGCGGGTCGTCTCCGAGCACCCGTCGGTCGGCCAGGTCGCCGCCTACGGCGTGCCGTCCGAGCTGTCGGAGGAGGACGTCGCGATCGCCGTCGTCCCGGCCGACGGTGCCACGGTCGACCCGGCCGACCTCGTCGCGCACTGCCGGGGTGCGCTGACCTCCTTCGCCGTGCCCCGCTACGTGCGCGTGCTCGACGCGCTGCCCCTGACCCCGAGCCAGCGGGTGGAGAAGTACAAGCTGCGCGCCGACGGCGTGCCGCCGGGCACGTTCGACCGGGAGGCGCCCTGATGCAGCGGTTCACCCGCACCGACCCCGAGCCGGGCGTCGCCGTCCTCACCATGAGCCGGCCGGAGAAGCTCAACGCGATGGACCAGCTGTGGTTCCGCGAGCTGCGCGAGCTCATGACCGGCCTCGGAGGAGACGACGGCGTGCGCGCGGTCGTGCTCACCGGGAGCGGGCGGGCCTTCTCCGCGGGCGGGGACATCGACATGTTCGCGGGCCTGGCCGGCGACGTGGCACGGGTCCGCCCGCACCTGCGGCTGGTCTACGACGCGTTCTGCTCGGTGGAGCGGTGCGCCGTCCCGGTGGTCGCCGCGGTCAACGGCCTGGCCTACGGCGGGGGCACCGAGCTCGCGCTGGCCTGCGACGTGGTCCTGGCCGCCGCCTCGGCGCGGTTCGCGTTCAAGGAGCCCACCGTCGGGCTGATGCCGGGCTACGGCGTGGTCCGCGGGCCGGAGGTGATGGGCCGGCACTGGACCCGCTACCTGGCCCTCACCGGCCGCGAGGTGGACGCCGCCCGCGCCGAGCGGGCCGGCCTCGTGCAGGAGGTCCACCCCGACGGTGAGCTGCTCCCGGCGGCGGTCGCGCTGGCCGCCGACATGGCCGCCCGCCCACCGATGGCCGTCCAGGTGGCCAAGGCGTTCGTCAACCGCGACGCCGTGGGCGGCTTCAGCGAGTCGGTCGAGGCCACCGCCCTGCTCTTCGGCACGCCCGAGCACCGGGCCGCCGTCGCCGCCTTCCGCGCCGCCCGCGGCCGGGCGGACACACCCACCCCACCGGAGGAGACCCCGCATGAGCAGTGACGCCGACCGCGCCGTCGTCGTGGCCTACCTGGACGCCGTCGGGCGCCTGGACCTGCCCGCGATCGAGGCCACCTTCGACGAGGACGTCGAACTCGTGCTGCCCTACGCGCCGCCCGGCTTCCCCAAGGTCTCCCGCGGCCGCAGCGAGGCGATGGCGGTGTACCCGGAGGGGGTCATGGAGCCCATGCGCTTCGCCGACTACCGGATCGACGCGCTGGAGGGCCGGCCGGGGGAGTGGGTCGCCGAGTACACCAGCGACACCACGGTCATCCCGACCGGCCGCCCGTACCGCAACACCTACATCTCCCGGTTCTCGATCCGGAACGGCCGGATCGTGCGCCTGGCGGAGTTCTTCGACCCGGTGGTGCTCGTCGTCGCCCTCGGCGGCGACGTCTCCATGCCGGCCTGACCACACGTCCGGGGACACGGCCTCGCGCCGTCGGGAGGAGGAGTCCAGGTGACACGTCTGGAGGGCAAGGTCGCGCTGGTGACGGGTGCGGCCCGGGGGCAGGGGAGGGCGCACGCGGTCACCCTGGCGCGCGAGGGGGCGGCGATCATCGCCGTCGACATCGACCGGCAGATCGACACGGTGCCCTACGGCACCGCGCGCGAGGAGGACCTGCGGGCGACGGTGGCCGAGGTGGAGCGGCTGGACCGCCGGATCGTCGCGCGCACCGCCGACGTGCGGTCCGCCGACGCCGTGGCCGCCGTCGTCGTGGAGGGGCTGGACACCTTCGGGCAGATCGACGTCCTGGTGGCCAACGCCGGCATCTTCTCCCAGGCGCCGTTCTGGGAGATGGACGAGCAGACGTGGGACGACGTCATGGACGTCAACCTCAAGGGCGTGTGGCGCACGATGTCGGCGGTCGCTCCGCACATGATCGAGCGCCGGGCCGGCTCGATCGTGCTCACCTCGTCGGTCAACGGGTTCCGCGGCAACGCCGGTGCGGCCCACTACGCGGCCAGCAAGCACGGCGTGCTCGGCCTCATGAAGAGCGCGGCGCTGGAGCTGGGGCCGCACCGGGTCCGGGTCAACGCCGTGTGTCCCGGTCTGATCGACACCCCCATGACCAACTGGCAGGGCATGTACGACCAGATGGTCGGCCACCCCGGTGGGGACCGGGCGGGCTACGACCAGGCGGCGCTGCACTTCGGCGTCCTCGGCGGCCAGGGTGCGCTGCCGCCGGAGACGGTCGCCGAGGCCGCCGCGTGGCTGGCCTCCGACGCCGCCGCCGCGGTCACCGGCCAGGCGATCGTGATCGACGCCGGCCACCTGACGCTGCCCGGGTTCAACCCGGCGCCGGTCCAGGCGTGAGACGCGGGGGCCCGGCGCAGGCCGGGCCCCCGCCGCAGCTCAGATCACCGTCTCCGACTCGTAGGACACCAGCGACGCGCCGGCCATCGCGAAGTTCGCCATGTCGGCGGTGGCCGCCTGGCCCTGGGGGGAGCCCAGGTCGGCCAGCGCGTCCTCCTTCGACGGCCAGTCGAGGACGGCGGTCACGAAGTACTCCGGCCGCGACCCGTCCGGGGTCTCGCAGGTGCCCCAGGTGTAGGACGCCACGTTGGACAGGTTCTTCGCCAGTGGTGCGTGGGTGGTGCGGTAGTGCTCGAGGAAGGCCTGCGGGTCCTCCGGGTGGTGGTAGTTGACGATCACTCGGTACACGGATCTCCTCCTCCTCCGGGGCCTCGGCGCCCCGGTGCTCAAGCCCGGTAGGTGTCCCAGGTGGGGGAGCTCTCCGGGTAGTCCGCGGCCTCGGGCGCGGTCCGCGGCCACCGCATCCGCTCGATCGAGCCGAAACCGGTGGCCATCTGGTCGGCCGGCACCGCGTACATGAACGTCAGCGAGCGCCGGGCGAACAGCCACCGCCCCTCGACGCAGCGGTACTCGTCCTCGTACCGGAAGGAGGCGAGGACCAGCGTGCTCCTCGTGGCCAGCTCGGCGTGGCCGTGCGACCAGCCCGACGCCGTCCCGTCGCCGTGCAACTGCGTGACGCCGGGGTGCGGGGTGTGCAGCATCGTCCGGTAGGTGTCGAAGCTGGCCACGTAGGCGGCGCGGATCCCGGCCGCACCGGTGGCGGCGACGCCGCGGCGCTCGAAGACCCCGTCGGGCGTGTACATCGCCACGACGGCGTCGACGTCGTGGTCGTCGACGGCGCGGGCGTACAGGACGCCGAGGTCGCGGATGGCCTGCAGGTCGGCCTGGGCGCGGACGGCGGCGGCCAGGGCGGTCCAGTCGCCCTCCGGGAGCTCGGCCACGGTGGTGAGATCCGCGGTGACCGCCGGCAGGTCCAGCCTCACGCCGGCACCTCCGCCGGGGCGGGCAGCGTGCGCAGCACCTCGAGCAGGCGCTCCGGGATCGCCGCCTTGCCGCCCTCCGGCGTCCGGCAGACGAAGGTCATCGCGCCGTGGGTGACGACCTCGCCGTCGCGGAGGAAGTCGAAGCCGATGGTGTAGGACGACGTCCCGACCCGGTCGAGGGTGAGTGCGATGGTGAGCTCGTCGAACACCCGGACCATCTGCTCGTAGGTGCACTCGGAGTGCACGCCCATGGTGACGACGCCGAGCTGGTCGACCAGCTCGCCGCTGCGCAGGCCGTGCGAGTACAGCCACAGCGTCTGCGCGCGCTCCATCCACGGGTAGTAGATGGCGAAGTAGGCGATGCCGACGGTGTCGCAGTCGCCGTACGCGAGCCGGAAGGACAGCGGCTGGTAGCTCACGCCAGCACCACCGTCGCGGTCCCGGACAGGACGCTGCCCCCGCTGTCCGCGTCGGCGGCCACGACCTCCAGCACGACGTCGCAGTCGGCCAGCCGTTCGCCGCCCTCGTCCCGGACGCCGGTCACCGTGGCCCGCACCCGCAGGTGGTGCCCGGCGAGCACGTTGCCGAGGAAGCGCACCCGCAGCCGGCGCAGTTTGTCGGGGCCACCGGCCCAGGTGGTCAGGGCGTTCATGACGTAGCCCATGTTCAGCGGGCCCTGGTTGATCGGCCGGTCGCCCATGCCGAGGGCCTGCAGCGTCGCGACGTCCCAGTGGATCGGCGTGGGGTCCGACAGCAGGGCGGCCATCGTCTTCATCTTCTCGGCGCTGACCTCGGGCACCTCGTAGGCCGGGAGTTCGGTGCCGACCTCGACGGTGGCGGCGCTCATGCGTCCCTCCGGGGGAAGACGATCGAGTTCCAGCAGGTGGCGACGTGCGCACCGGCGTCGTCGTGCAGGTCCATCGAGTAGCCCACGACGTCGAAGACGCCGGTGCGCCGGCCGACCTTGCGATCGGCGGAGTCGATGCCACCGCTCACCCGGTAGGTGGCCCCCACCAGCAGCGGCCGGTGCAGCGTCGTCTCGTGCTCGCCGAACACCGGGCCGTCGGCGGCCGAGGCCCCGAACCAGGAGAACAGCTCGTCCCAGGTGATGCCCATGGCGCCGGTCGCGGCCATCCACGCGAACAGCGGGTGGGCGACCTGCGGGTCGCCGTCCCGCAGCGAGGGCGGGTCGGCCAGCACGGTGTCGGCGAGCAGCCAGGCCCGCCACGGGGAGACGGTGTACCGGCCGCCGGGGAACCGGCGGCCCACCTGCTCCTGCAGTGCCGCCTCGTCCGAGGGCACTCACACCCCCCGGTCGCGGTCGGCCCAGTAGGGCTGGCGCAGCTCGCGCTTGAGGATCTTGCCGGTCGGCGCCTTGGGCAGCGCGCCGACGAAGTCGACCGAGCGGGGCTTCTGGTAGCTGGCCAGGTGCTTCTTGGCCTCGTCGATGATCTCCTGCTCGGTCGCCGACGTGCCCGGCTTGAGGACGACGACAGCCTTGACCGACTCGCCCCACTCGTCGTCGGGGACGCCGAACACCGCGCACTCGAGGACGGCGGGGTGCTGGTTGATGGCCTCCTCGACCTGCACCGAGTAGATGTTCTCGCCACCGGAGATGATCATGTCCTTGGCCCGGTCGACGATGAACACGTAGCGGTCCTCGTCCCAGGTGGCCATGTCGCCGGTCCACATCCAGCCGTCGCGGATCGTCTGCGCGGTGAGCTCGGGCTGGTTGAGGTAGCCGATCATGTTCTGCTCGCCGCGGACGACGATCTGGCCGGCGGTGCGGCCGTCCTGCGGCACGTCGCGACCGTGCTCGTCGACGACGCGCAACTGGGCGGTGAAGCCCTCCCGGCCGCACGAGCGCAGCCGCTCGGGGTGGTCCCCGTTCACGGCGCGGATGTGGTCCTCCTGGGACAGGAAGGTCATCCCCGCGCCCTCGGTCTGCCCGTAGCCCTGGATCATCGTGCAGGGGAAGTTGTCCATCGCCGCCCGGACCACGGAGGAGGGCATCGGGCCGCCGCCGTACTGGAAGTTCCGCAGGCTGGACAGGTCGTAACTGGCGAAGTTCGGGACCGCCATCATCCAGTTGATCATCGTGGTGATGCCGAGGAAGGCCGAGACCTTCTCCTCCTGGATGACCTCGAGCGCCTGCTGGGCCTCGAAGTTGACCAGCACGAGCGGGCAGCCGTGCCGGTTGTAGTTCATCGCCAGCACGATCGGGATGTGGTACATCTGCCCGGTCAGCATGTAGACGTCGCTGGGCACGATCCGCTCGGCCACGGTCTGCGCGAGCATCATCGCCCCCGCGCTGCGGTGGGTGTGCTGGGCGCCCTTGCTCTTCCCCGTGGTGCCGCCGGTGTAGAGGATGAAGAACGGGTCGTCGTCGCCGACCGAGGCCGACCAGATCGGCTCCTCGTCACTGGCCGCCTCGACGAACCGGGCGAAGCTGCCGTTGCTCTTGTCGCCGAACTCCAGCCAGTGCGAGATGTCGACGTCGCGCTGCAGCTGCTCGATCGTGTCGGACCACTCGTCGGCGCTGATCACGACCTTGGGCAGGGCGTCGCGGACGATGCTGGCCAGCTCCTGGCCGGCCAGCCGCCAGTTCAGCGGCTGCAGGACCAGGCCCGCCCGGCCGGCGGCGAAGTAGAGCGCCATGTACTCGGCGCAGTTGCGGGAGAGGACGGCGAACCGGTCGCCCTTCTCCAGGCCGAGCCCGCGAAGGCCGTTGGCCAGGCGACGGACGAGGCCGTCGAACTCGGTCCAGTTCATCCGCCGGCTGTTGGGTACGTCGACGATCGCCTCGCCGCGCGGCGTCAGCGCCGCCCACTTCGCCGGGATCAGGCCTTGGTTCACCGGTGTCCTCCTCGCTCGCGACGGTCGCTCAGTACGGCAGGTCGAGCTCGATGTGCCGCTTGGTGAAGCGCCAGGCGCCGTCGGCCTCGCGGTGCAGCTCGTCGTCGTAGCGGGCGGTGGAGAGCAGGGTGGCCGTGCCGTCCTTGACCGAGATGAGGGTCAGGTAGGAGCTGACCACGGCGCTGTCCTCGGTCTCCTTGCGGATGGCCATGTTGGTGGTGACGTGCCGGCGCTGGTCGGTCTGGCTGGCCAGGCTGTCGGTCATCAGCTTCATGACCGCCTCCTTGCCCTCGAACGGGCCGATGAGGTCGCCGCCGGCGATGCGCATGGTCAGGACGGCGTTGTCGCAGAAGGTGTCGGCCATCTCCGTCATGTCGTTGTCGTCGTAGGCGATGGAGTACCGGTTGAGCACGTTCTCGATGGCACCGCGAGCGGACATGGCGGATCTCCTGATCAGAGGCCGACGGCGGCGTCGGCGGGGATGGGAGTGTGACCGGGGTTACCCTATGCATGGTTCGCCTGTTTGCCTAGGGGTCGACGATCGACCTCGGCCGCGTGCCGACCTGGGCCGGTCGGGCGGCGGACCTCAGGCGGCGGGGATGTCGAACTCCACGAGCAGGCTGGGGACGCTGCGGGTGTAGAGGCCGGCCTCCTGCGGGGTGAAGCCGGGCTGGTAGCGCAGGTTCGGCAGCCGGTCCAGGACCAGGTTCAGCGCCACGGTCATCTCCTCGCGCGCCAGCAGCGACCCCACGCAGAAGTGCCGGCCGAGGATGAACTGCACGTGGTTGGCCGCGCCGCTGAAGGCCTTCGCGACGTCGAGGTCGGGGCGGTGAATGTCGAAGACGTCGGGGTTCGCGAAGTGCCGCTCGTCCCGGTTGGCGGCGGCCAGCATGAGGATGCAGGTGGCGCCGGCGGGGAGCGTGGTGTCCTCGATCCGGACCTCGGCCTCGGTCTGGCGCATGATCATGTGCACCGGCCCGGTGAAGCGGAGCGTCTCGGCGATGACGGCGTCCACCAGTGACCGGTCGGCCCGCACCTCGGCCATCTGGTCGGGGTTGTCCAGGAGGTTGCGCACCATGCTGGCGATGGCCTTGTCCGTCGTCTCGCCGCCGGCGACCAGCAGCAGGCTGACGAACGCCTTGATCTCCTCGTCGGTCATCTGCTCGCCGTCCACCTCGGCCCGGCAGAGGCGGGAGAGCAGGTCCTCGCCGTCCCCGCCGCGGCGCTCGCGGATGATCGGCAACATGTAGTCCCGCAGCTCCTCGCGGGTCTGGTCGGCCTGCGCGGTGATCGCCGGGTCGCCCGCCAGGTTGTTCAGGTGGGCCATGATCGAGTGGTACCAGCGGTGGAACCGCTCGTGGTCGCTCTTGGGCAGGCCGAGCATGTCGACCATGACGTTGATCGGGAACCACGTCGTGAAGTCGGCGACGAGGTCGGCCCGGCCCCGGCCGGCGATGCCGTCGATGAGGTCCCCGGCGGCCCGCTCGACGGTCGAGCCGATGAGCTGCGCGGCGTTCTGCGTGATGACCGGCAGGAAGGCCTCGAGGCCCTTGCCGCGGAAGAAGGGGTTGAGCAGCGACCGGTGGGTGGCGTGCTCCTTGCCCTCCATCTGCAGGATCGTCCGGCCGTGGATGGGCTCGAGCTGCCAGTCGTAGTTGCGGCTGGAGAACGCCGGGTCGCGGAACGCGTGCGCGACGTCGGCGTACCGGCTGATCAGCCAGCTCTGGGTGGCCTCGTGGTAGGTGGCCGGGTGGTGGTCGCGGAGCACCCGGTGGAACGGATACGGGTCGGCGACGAACTCTGGGGACAGGATGTCCGGCGCCGAAGGGACCACGGTGGGCTGGCTCATGGAAGCGCTCCCGGGGGTAGGCGGCTCTGCCTAACCATGCTCACGTTACGCAGAGAGTGGTCCAGATCACAACGGGCCGACTTGTCGGCTCGTCGGCTCGTCGGCACGTCGACGTGTCGACAGGTCGTCTCGTGGGGTCGGTACCGGCGTCAGAACGGTGGCGGGTCGTCGGCGGGGTCCGCCGAGGGCGGGGTCGTGGCCGCTGCCGGCGGGTCCGGTGGTCGGCGGTCGAGCCCCGGTGGTCGGGTGCTGCGCGTGACCCCCGACGGTGTGGTGACGTGCAGGGTGCCGTCGGCGTCCATGACGAACCGCCAGCCGCGGGCGTGGGTCTTGAGCCGGTGGTGGCTGCG